>JAGTQN010000003.1:43227-43369 GCA_018396395.1 Candidatus Bathyarchaeota archaeon
ATTTCCAAGCTCCCTTACAGGAACCCGGATTTCCAAGCTCCCTTACAGGAACCCGGATTTCCAAGCTCCCTTACAGGAACCTTGGCGTCCTTCCAGCGGAATTTGCTAACCCGAAGGCCAGCTGTTGTCTTCCGAAAGGAAG
>JAGTQN010000066.1 GCA_018396395.1 Candidatus Bathyarchaeota archaeon
TGGAAGCCATGCCTATATCCTGGCATACGGATACAACCACCTAAGAGTCCATCAAACCCTAGGGACCCCACCAATAGGATGGTGGGCTTATCTTGTCAGTATCTCCTCGCCCCCATTTCCACAATTCAGAAGAGAGTTAAGGCTCCGCTTGATATAGGCAACTATCAGAGAAGGGTTCTTGAAGATACTAAGCCTACGCACGCCATCTTGGCTTACAGGGACAAAACCTTCTCTCTCCACATCACAGTTAGCAGAGAGATCCCTGAGCCTAAAGGCAATAATCCCATCGGCGTTGATGTAGGCATGAAGAACTTCTCGTCGCCTCTAACAGCTTCAAGGTTAAGGGCGGGGAAATCCTCCGTAAAAGGCATCGTTTAGGGAGCTCCACTCCTCCCTCCAAGCCAAAGGCACGGCCTCCGCCAGGAGGAGGCTGAAACGGCTGAGTGGAAGGGAGAGGAGATATGTAAATGCTGTTCTCCATCAAGTCAGCAGGGCTTTGTAAACAGCTTGGAGGAAGGCGAGGTAGTAGTGATGGAGAAATTGACTAGAATCAGAGACAGGGCTAAGCACCGCAGAAGCCAGAACGGAAACTTCCACAGTTGGGCTTTCAGAAAATTGCAATCGTTTATCGCATATAAAGCTCTTGAAAGGGGAATCCCAGTGGTCTACGTTAAACCAAAGAACACATCCATAACATGCCCAAGATGCGGGCGCATAGACAAAGCCAATAGGAGGGCTCAGTCGCTCTTTCGATGCGTTAGCTGTGGATTCCAACTCTATATACCCCCTCATAGTATTCTTCGATGAACTTCTTCGCAAGGTTGCATAATCCTCTCTTTTTAGAGGAAGAAATGTATGGCTCTATCGCGATTATAATTCTATATATGTCAGAATTTGTACACAACAGGGATATAAAATAAAATCTTCCAGCACAACGCTGATTATGTCGCCTCCCTTAACCTCTTCAAGCCTGAGCTGGCTCAGCTTGGATGGGCTGTAGCCAGACAGACTATCGCGGGGATGAATGGCGATCTCGAGATCGAGATGAGCCATTATGATTCACCTGCAAGCTCCCATCTTTAGCCGTGGAGTATCTAACTTTCGAAATACCTAGAAGGCCTCAGATTTTATTTGCCTTTATATCCCATGGTAATTATAAAAAAGGCTTTGGGGCTGGATGCCTTGAGGATGGCCGCTGTAGGAGACATCCATTGCCCAAGATACTTAGAACTACTTCAGGAATCCTTAAGGAAGGCTTCAGATTTCGAGCTCATGCTCCTAGCTGGAGATCTAGTCCTGAGGAACGATTCCTCGCAAATGCCAAGGCTTCTCCAAACCATAAGGGATTTCTATAAGGGTCCCATTATAGCTTGTTTAGGAAATGAGGAGTTTGATGAAAGCCTTCAAGCCTATAGGAAGTTTAAAGAGGTCCTTTGGCTCCATGATGAGGCCGAAGTCCTGAAGATTGGGAATTCCATCTTAGGAATCGTAGGGTCCAGAGGCTCCTTGGACAGACCAACCTTTTGGCAAAGGAAGAATGTAAGGGGAATATGGGAAACATACTCTAAGCGACTAAGACGCATCGATGATCTTTTGGAGGACATGAAGGCCAAAAAACCCGATTTTATGGTTGTCCTCACCCACTATGCGCCAACCTATAAGACCCTTTTGGGTGAAAAAGAAGGTGCCTGGCCGGAGATGGGATGCAAGGGCTTTGAAACTCTCATAGCCAAGCATCAACCTGATGCATGGATCCATGCCCATGGTCATGCGAGCATTCAACATGAAGCCTTTATCGGCAGGACCATTATCGTGAATGCCTCCCTTCCTGCAAGACGCCAAATTTCAATCCTTGAGTTCCCTAGGGATCAGGTAGCTTCGAAATCTTCGTATGCGAAGGTTTAGCCTTCCTTCGTTATGTATAACTTGTAGAGGATGCCAATGCTTTCCACGACCGATGGAACGCTCATTGCTTCCTTCGTTATGTATGGACTAGTAGAGGCGACCTGATGATGGCTGAAGGGACAAAGGCGGGGCTATCGGTAATGTGGAAAGGAGGCGTCATTCTAGAGTATCGGGACCTCCACATTGCCTTCGATCCCATCATTGAAAGCACCAAATTCACCCATGTTTTCGTTTCCCATGCCCATTTTGACCATTCTAGGGGGCTATCCTTCCAAGGAGTTTCCAGGTTTACAACCCCAGAGACAAAGGACCTTATCATGGCTTCGAGGAAATGGAACATAGAAAAAGTGGAGACTCTTCTCATCGGTGATAAAGTAGGATTTGACGACCTCGAGGTCCAAGCTTTCAACTCTGGCCATATCCTCGGGTCATGCCTTTTTCGTCTATGTACTCCTGAAGGGACCTTCGTCTATACTGGGGACCTGAACTTCTCAAAAACCCTCATAACAGAACCGGCTGAAGTTGCGCCCTGCGACATCCTTGTCATCGAAGCTACCTTCGGCTCCCCCCAATTTTCCTTTCCATCAAGGGATGTAATATACAAAGAGCTTGTGAACTGGGCTATAGAATGCATTCTCGAAGGCCAAGTTCCTGCCTTTCGGGCCGATGCCATAGGAAATTCCCAAGAACTCATATCGATCTTCAATAGATTTACCGAAATCCCTATCGTGACAGAACCGAGCGTAACAAGGATTAATAGAGTCTATGAATCTTATGGCTTTCGCCTGAATTATGTGCCATCGAGGTCCCTTCAAGGGGCAGCTCTATTGGCTTCGAGGAAGTGCATTCTCATAGCTCCAAAGAACGTAGATCTTTCTTACAACCCAACCTTTAGAACTGCCCTCGCCTCAGGCCTTTCCATGGTCTTCGGTGGTTCTGGAGAACGCTTTCCACTAAGCGATCATGCAGATTTTCCCCATCTCCTTGAATACGTAGCCTCTGTAAAACCTAAGATCGTTTATACTTACCATGGTGGAAGGCTTAACGAAACCTTGGCAAGACTTATAGAGCGAAGGCTTGGGATAGAAGCCAAGCCCCTACCCGCAGAGCCTTATAGGGTTTGAAGGTTCATATGGGAGATATTTCGAAATGGAAGGGGCTTAGGGCATGGCTATGGCTTTTATCAGAGCCTTTTGTCCCTTGGTAATCGATAAACTTGGAACTTTCTTTCAAGGTTATTTTTATTTTATTTATCTGCTTCCCCATTCCTTACCTTACCTTACCTTATTTTTCCGTAAATCCTTACTATTGACCAACCTTTATTTACCCCTAGCTCGATAGCTGATTTGCCTCGGTGATAGAGCTGGCTACTTTAATGGAGGCAGCCAATAGGGGAGCCATCCAAGATGAGATAAGGTTCGTTGCAAGGGCTGAAGGATGCTCGCCAGAAGCCCTCATGAGAAGGGTTGCTAAGGGAGCAGTTGTCATCCTCAAGGTCCCCTTTGGGGAGGGAAGCGAAGCCTTAGGCATAGGCGAGGGGCTCAGGATCAAGGTAAACACAAATGTCGGAACATGCTCTGACCTTGTGGATACAGATCTTGAGCTACAGAAGGCGAAACTCGCTGTTAGCCTCGGCTCCGACACGATCATGGACTTATCGACGGCTGGAGATCTTGATGGCATAAGGAGAAGCCTTCTTCATTCTCTAAGGGTTCCCTTAGGAACAGTTCCTATTTATCAAGCAGCCATCGATTCGATCGAGAGAAGGGGCTCCATCGTCGATATGGATGAGGACTATATCCTGGATGTCATAGAAAGGCATGGAAAGGATGGTGTTGCCTTTATGACCCTCCACAGTGGTATTACAAGGAGCATTGTAGAACATTTGAAGGGACAGCCTAGGGTTACTGGAATCGTCAGTCGAGGGGGGTCCTTCCTCACGGCCTGGATCTTCCATAATGGGAAGGAGAATCCTCTATACTCCCAGTTTGAATATATCTTGGAACTTGCCAAGAAATACGATTTCTGCCTGAGCCTTGGAGATGCCCTGCGCCCAGGATGCCTTGCCGATGCCTCCGATCATCTCCAGACTGAGGAGCTTTACACAATCGGAAGGCTTGTTGAAAGGGCTCGAAAAGCTGGCGTTCAGGCGATGGTCGAGGGGCCTGGGCATATGCCCCTAAACCAAATTGCCGCCAACGTGATCCTTGAAAAGGCCGTCTGCAAGGGAGCTCCCTACTACCTTCTAGGTCCCCTAGTAACGGATCTAGGCGCTCCATACGACCATATAGTCGCCGCCATAGGTAGCGCCGTTGCGGGAATGGCAGGAGCAGATTTTCTTTGCGTCGTCACTTCAGCGGAACATCTAGGCTTTCCTATGTTGGAAGACATTAGGCATGGAGTAGTAGCCGCGAAGCTTGCGGCCCATGCCCTGGACATAGTAAGGATTGGCGAAAATGCCATGGAACTGGACTTAAGGATGGCCAAGGCGAGGGCAAGACTCGACTGGGATGAACAGATAAGGCTTTCGATCGATCCTGAAAGGGCTAAGAAAGTCCATATGGCTGTTCCGACAAAGACTGGCGCATGCAGCATGTGCGGCCCCTACTGCACATATAAGATTCTCGCACGATACTTGGGAACCGATCAAGTCATGACGGAAAAATGCCTCTAGACTTCAAGCCTGAATTGAAGGATTTTGGCATTTGATCAAGAAAGCTTAAACCTTCGATTCCCTAAAATCTAGGGGGTTAGTCCTATTGCCATAGAAATACCTAAAGCCCTAAGCATCGCAGGTTCGGATTCTGGAGGAGGCGCGGGCATTCAGGCAGACCTCAAGACCTTCGCAGCCCTAGGGGTCCATGGTCTAACCGCAGTAACAGCCATTACCGTCCAGAATACCCTTGGCGTTAAGGAGATCTTTCCCATCCCCCCAAATGTCGTGGGGCATCAGATGGAGGCTGTTATCGAAGATATAGGGGTGGATGCAGCGAAGACAGGAATGCTCTATGATCCTGGGACCATAAAGGTCGTTTCTCAGTTCGTATCTAAGAAGGGCTTCCCTTTAGTCGTCGATCCTGTCCTTGCTTCATCAACAGGCGATTCCCTCAGAAAGAATGGATACCTCGAAGCCCTAAGGGAAAGCCTCATCCCCATCGCTACGGTTGTTACCCCCAACGCTATCGAGGCCTCCTTTCTATCGGGCTTTAAGGTCAGGAACTTAGAGGAGGCCAAAAGGGCAGCCAAGGTCATAGCCTCCCTTGGGCCGAAGGCAGTCGTTGTCAAGGGAGGGCATTTGGAGGAGACAAAGGCAATCGATGTTCTATACTTCAATGGGGAACTTATCCTTTTCGAAGGTGAGAGGATTCCTAGTACAACAACCCATGGAAGTGGCTGCGTTTATTCGGCTTCCATAGCCGCCGAATTGGCCAAGGGAAGAAGCATAGAGGAAGCCGTAAGAATAGCTAAGGACTTTACCACCAGAGCCCTTTGCTATGGGCTTCCCTTAGGCGCTGGCCCAGGTCCTGTTAATCCTATGGTCCATCTTTTCCAAGAGGCTGAAAGATGGCAAGTGATAAGATCCCTAAGGGAAGCCTTACGTATCCTTGAGGCAAGACCGGAAGTGGCGAACTTGGTCCCAGAGGTTCAATCAAATCTCGTAATGGCTACGAGCTATGCTCGAAGCGTGGAAGATGTGGCAGGAATTCCCGGAAGGATTGTAAGGCTAAAGGATGGCATAAAGGCATCTGGAGATCCGGATTTTGGAGTTTCGAAACATGTAGCCCGTACGGTTCTGACTGCGATGCGATACGATCCTTCTGTAAAAAGCGGGATGAACATAAGGTTCTCAGAGGATATTCTCAGGGTTTGCCGGGAACTTGGACTTACCGAATCCTCCTATGATAGGAGATTGGAGCCAGAATCCATAAAGCGTAAAGAGGGGGCCACAACCCAATGGGGTGCAGAGGAGGCGATAAAAAAGATAGGAAGGGTTCCTGACATCATATACCATCTTGGGGATTGGGGAAAGGAACCCCTCATAACGGTTCTTGGTAAGGATGCCAAGCATGTAGCCATGAAGGTCTTATGGATAGCCGAAGGGCTAAGGAGCCAGAGGCGATCCTAATTCCTATGCATACGGAAACGAAAGTTATATTTATTTTATTCCACAAGGCTTCTATTCCTCAAGGACTTAAAGCCGTTTGGCGGGCCAGGGCCCGTAAACCATGGATGGTCGGGAAGCTCAGCAAGGTAGAGCACCGGGCTTTTAAGGCATCTTAACCATAGAGACCCGGTGGTCCCGGGTTCAATTCCCGGCGGGCCCGCCTCTTCATGGGTTCCATAAATTTTATACAGCATTAAGCAGAACCTCCTTCTTTCCTTCGGTCTTTTAGTTGCTATATAAGAGCCAGGAGAGTCTGCTAGGTACGGCGCCTCCGCTATGGATCCAGATGTCCGTAGGGCTTTGGAGGTTTTGAGGGCTTCTTCCATGGCTTCAAGGGAAGGCGAAAAGGATGAAGGTCCAAGGGATTGAAAGGAAAGGAAAGGAAAGGCTTAAGGGCTGAGGAGCCAAGAAAGGAAGAGAAGAGAAGCCTTTCATCCTTGGAAAATAAGGATGCGGGCGTCAAGGCATCTCCTCTTCTCCTATCTTCTCTTCAATTCAATTAAAGAAAGTTGAACAGCCTTTCTGACTTTAAGACTTCTATTGGATAGTTCCCATTATAGGCGAAGGAAAATGCGAAAAGATCGTGAGGAGCCTGAGAAGCCCTAAGCTTCCTAAAGGGAATTTGGACTTTTACATTCCCCCCTCCCTCCTTCCCTCCCATCCCATCCCCTTTCTTCCCCCTCGCCCTATGGCTATCCTCCCATCAGCCTTATCTGAGGATGGGATGAACTTCCTTGTTGGTTGGCTCTTCGGGAATCGATTGCCGGTAATCGTGTATCCTTAAGTCCTGTCCTTCGAAAGCCGGGAGCTAAGCCGTATCCGTAGGCTCTACGACGAGCCTGGGATCGGTTCAGGCTCGCGCTCCTCCCTTTTCTTTTCCTTTTCCTTTTCCTTTTCTTCCTTCGTATGCCCTCCTCGCCTCCTCGATGCATCGGTTAAAGTCGAAGTCCCCCGAATCCCTGAACTCCAGACTCAGCTCCCTGCAAAGCCTACCTACGATAGCCTTCTCTACGGCAATGGCGCTATTGTCGAGGAATCCATGGAGGACCTGGCTGAAGCTCCTTGCCTCCGTCGGATTGCCGCCGAAGCTTCTCCATAGGTAATAGAAGAGGATCCTTGTCCCGATAGGTCCATAGAGTTCGATGAAGGCGCCCTCCACGCATTCCTGCAGGATCTCCTCGAATGACCTTCCCTCTTCCACTTCGGGCCTCTTATTCTCCTCCTTCTCCATCCCCATCCCTTCTCCCTCTCCGTCCCCATTCCTTCAAAGCCCAAGGTCCATTTCATGCCTTGGATCCTTTCTAGTCTAGGCATCCATCTATACGACGGGCGTGAGCCTCGGAAGAGCGTAGCCCCTCGAGAAGTCCACCTCGAAAACGCAGATGTTGGTCCTCGGCTTTACGCCATAAAGGATGAGGGCTCCGTGCTCCCTTGCCAGCTTCAGATGCACATCGGCGATGGCTCCCAATGTTTTGGAAACCTTCTCGTACCCGGGCTTGGCTATAAGGATGCCCAGGGCTCCGCGCTCCCTGATCCTCGTGGCGTCTAGATGCCATATCGCCATGGCAGCCTGTACCCCGTAGTTGGCGATCGGGAAGTCGATTCCAGAGATCGATAGGACGGGCCCCTTCCTCTCCTTCAGAAGCCCTTCCTCTAGGCTCAGATAAGCCCTGTAGTCCTCCATGATGTCCTTCCCATCGAAGGGTATAACGTAGGGCTCTGTCGAGGACGACCCCAGCATACGCAATGTGCAGATCCTTAGGAGGCCTGCCATTTCCTCATCTGTGAAGCCGACCTCAGCAAGGCGTTGCCTTATGATACGGCTGTCTACTCCAGAGGAAGGTATTACGATAACGCCCCTTCCCTTCGCCATGAAGTTCGCAACTGTGGGGCGGAGGATCGTGTGGTATTGAAGGGTCGATACGTTCCCCGCGACTTCAAGGAGGACCTTATAACCCTTCCTATAACCGCCTCCGAGGAGGGCATCCAGATCCTGGCATCCTGTGGAGAAGCCCCATGGAGGATCTTCCCTAGCTTCAAACCTTAAAGGAGGTTTGGGCCTAGCCCCGGTTTCTCCCCTCCGCTGATGAGGGCTTTCTGAAAAGGTTGTCCAGGGAGCCGATTCCAGCTCGAACTCGGAGGGAGGGAAAACGATGAAGCCCCCTTCAAGGGTATAAAGGGCCATCCTTTCCTGAAGCCTCGTCCCCCTGAGCTTCACGATCTCCAGCTCCCTAAGGGGGCGACCATCGAATTGGAGGGATCCGAGCCTTATCAGCCCATCGGCCACGAATCCTCCTACCCCGGCTCCGAACAAGGCACCACGGAAGGAATCCCTTCCTTCTAAGGAGATCCCTTCCTCGGAGATGAGGAGGGCTGTGCAGCCCTCCCGCCTCACGATTTTCCGCAGAACGGCCTGGAGGAGGATCCTCATCTCGGCTTTATCCTCTATGCCTTGGACTAGGGCTGAGATGCTGTCTATGACGAGCCTTCTGGCTCCGAACCTTCGAACTGAATCGAGGATGGAATCGAGGATGGCGGCTACGCCCTCTCCCCTCATGACCGCGAAGTCCAAGAATACGCATTTTGCCTTTGCCTTCGCTTCCCCCTTCGTATCCTCCTCGGTCTTCCCTTCGACCTCCGCCTCCTTCGCTCCCTCCTCAACGCACCTTCTGTAGTCCCACCTCAGGTGCCTCGAAAGGTTCCTTAGGAGGGTTTCCTTATCTTCGCATAGGGAGGCGTAGACTCCCGTCTCCCCTAGTTGGACGCCCTTGCATACGAAGCTGGCCGCGAAAACGGTCTTTCCGACGCCGGGCGATCCTGAGAGGAGGATTAGGCTTCCCCTGGGAAAGCCCCCTTCGATGAGCTTGTCGAGGCCTTCGATTCCGCTGGGAATCCTATCCGAGGCCATCTGAAGCCCCTTTTGGGAGGTAGAAAAGCAAAATCAAATTAACGCTTATGGATCCACATTCCGTATATTACTTCGGGACGGGAAGCCCTATCGGAGATAATTTTTATTTTTTTATTTTTATTTTTCCAGCCCGCCGATGGCGATGGTTGTAGTTAGGGACCTAGCTGATCTCTCTGAGGGCTTCAAAGCTGCCCTTGTTTCGGGAAGTGCCCCTATCAGCATGGGCGGGATGAGGACCAATCGACGGCCTCCCCCTTCAAGGAGGTTTGCAGGAATGCCCTATGGTTAATTAGTATCCTATCGGAGCTGCTTGGCTACCCAGGCCTTTCGGAGATCGGGCGTAAGCTTAGCCAGGAAGTCCTGTATTCTGTCCGAAAGGATCATGGACTGGCGCA
>JAGTQN010000067.1:0-4862 GCA_018396395.1 Candidatus Bathyarchaeota archaeon
TGAAAACCTTCGAAAGGGATAGGAATCCTAGGCAGATTGTGAAGTAGCCTATGCCCTAGGCTATCCTATACTTATACCTTTCATGTCTATCCTAAGGAAGGATTCAAAAGCCATAGAATAAGCCTATGGCTTCCTAGAAGCCATGAATCCATATGGCGCTGGTTCTATTCCATCGCTTCGGAAGCCCCTCATTTCATCATTTCAGAAGCCTTCTATACGGGAAGGGCTAAGAAGGCTTTCGTGGACGAGACGAGAGAAGCGTAAGCCTGAAGGGCATCGAAGCCTGGAAAGGCTACTATGGCACGTAAGTTATCATAGGGCTTTGAGGAAGCTCCATGCGGATCCTTCGCACCCGAACCCTTAATATGCTAAGCCTCGTAGAGGAGGTGATGCGGAAGGCTTAAGGTTACAGCACCGACATGAGGGCGTCAGGCCTTACATCCCTTTCTGACATCTTTTCTGGTATTCCCGTCAAAAGAGACTTTTTCTCAGCGTAGTCTTTAGCCTTTATAAGCCACGCCTGGATCATGCAAGCTACAGCCATTCTAGTTGCTGGCGCTTTCTTCTGGTCCTGCCCGTTAGATGCGTTTTGGGCTTTCTCCGAAAACCATTTTCATACCTACCGTTTTTTAAGAATCATTCTGTCAACGGTTTTTCCAAAGTCTTTATGGCGACACTTCATCCCCTTCCTAGCCAAGCCCTTCTTCACGAATTCCTAAGTAGGTATAGGCATCAATGGTCTGGGCATCCTTAGGAATCTAAAGGTCAAATCCCGAATTAAGGATCATTCCATCATCGATTAGTATCGCTCCGCCCTCTAAAATTCCTCTAGTGATCGTCAGAATCCTTCCACCTTTAATCGCCAACATGGAAATGATCATGTTCTTTGTAATATCAATTGAAACTTTATAGCAGAATACAAAATAAAAATAAAAATAAAAATACACCTCTCGGAGAGGGATTTTCTTCTTTAAAAGTCTTGAATGTTTTGTTAATGATCCAATCAAATAATGACTTAGAAACCCCGGGAGTGGCTATACATTTCATTTCATTTTTCATTTAAGCCCAGCTTTTTCATAGCCTCCTGAAATCTAATATATACTTCTCCCTCATTTATCGATAGGACCTGCCTTCCAACCATCAGGACCCGACCTGCTACGATCGTCGCATCCACATTAAAGCCCTTCGCCGAATAGACGAGGTTAGAGATGAGACCCTTAGGTCCATGGATAGGAAACATGTTAGGATCCTTTAGGCTTACAAGGATCAGGTCAGCCTCCTTGCCTAATTCAACGCTTCCAACCTTGGCATCGATGCCTAAGGCTTTTGCGCCTTGAATGGTTGCCATATCAAGGACACTTACCGCATCGATGACCCTTGGATCCCATTTATGTTGTTTCTGGAGGAGGGCTGCAATCTTCATAGTCTCAAACATATCGAGGGAATTGTTGCTGGCTGCACCATCGGTTCCCAAGGCCACTGTTACGCCCGCCTTAAGGAGCTCTGGAACGGGGGTAACGCCACCAATTCCAAGCTTCATGTTCGAAACAGGACAGTGGACAACCTTAACCTTTCGCTGGGAAAGAATATCGATCTCAGGTTTCGTGATCCAAGCACAATGGGCAGCCACAGTCCTTTGGGAAAGAAAGCCCAGCTTGTCCAGATACTCAATTTCGCCCTTGCCATAGAGGGATTCGAAGGTCGCTTGTTCCCCCCTTGTTTCGGCTAAATGGATGTGGACAGGAGCTTCCTCAAGATCGCCAAGTTCCTTCGCCCAAAGGAGGGCCGCATCGGAGCAGGTGTATGGAGCATGAGGTCCTATGGCAAACTTGATCCTCGGGTTGCCAAGCCTTTTGACATGTTGAATGAAGGCCTTTGTTTCACGGGTTAGGAAGTGACGCAAGGCAGGATTAGATCTTCGATTGGCGCCTTCTGGAGCGTCCAAAAAACCCTGACATAGGAAGGCCCTAAGCCCTGTCTCCTCAACGGCCCGAGCAACCCCTTTCTCATGGTAGTACATATCCAAAAAGCATGTTGTTCCTGATTTTATCATCTCGAGGCATCCTAAGAGGGCGCCAAGATAACATAGTTCCTCATCCAGGCGGGCTTCAAGGGGCCATATGCGTTCCTTCAACCATTCATCGAGCCCCATATCATCAGCATAGCCCCTGAATATGGTCATGGAAACATGGGTATGGGCATTGATGAGCCCAGGCAATAGAACCTTCCCCTTTCCATCGATGACCGTATCTGCTTCATGGAAGTTTAGCGATCCCTTGGGGTATATCTCCGCTATGACTCCCCCTTCCACAAGAACTGAGGCCCCTCTAAGGACTTCCCTAGAAGCATTTTGGGTCACTATCCAATCACAGTCTTTTAGGAGGAGGGAGAAGGTTGGCACCTCCTTTTCATGGCCGAACCGATCAAATCAGTATTAACTAAAGGCGTATAGATAAACGATGGTAGTTAAGGCTATTAGGTTCCTTAAGGAAGCCTGAAGCAGGTAATTTAAACTGTCTGAAATGGTGTGGTGAGCCTATGGGTATATTAAGGGCCTGGGCTTCGAAGGTGGAAATTACGCCTCCAGTTGGAATTCCTTTGGGAGGTTTTGCAGCCAGAACAGCGCCATCGCAAGGGCTGAATGATGGGCTTTACGCAAAGGCATTGGCATTAAACGATGACCGCACGACCGCGATCCTCATCGTCGCTGATGTCCTTACGCTACCTAGCGAAATCGTAGAAGGGGTAAGGGCGTCCGTACGAAGGAATTTAGGGATAAATCCTACGAATGTGATGGTTGCTGCGACCCATACGCACTCAGGTCCCGAGACCCTTGGCATCTTCGCTAGTCTCGAGGAGCCCCTTTTAAGGGCTTATATGAAGGTCCTTGAAGCCCATCTTGCTGGAGTAACCTTTATGGCGTTTCATAAAATGGCTGAAGCAAGTTTTGGGGTCGGAAAGGGAAGGGTTCGCATAGGCTTCAACAGACGAAAGCCTGAAGGGCCTGTGGACGAGGAGTTGGGAGTTATAAGGTTGGACAATGCCCTTGGAGTTCCAAAAGCGGCCATTGTCAACTACTCATGCCATCCTGTTGTCTTAGGATCGGAAAATCTCTTCATATCGGCAGATTATCCAGGATATATGAGCAGAGCCTTTGAGGGCGCCCTTGGAGGAGGCTTCACTTCGATCTTTACCAATGGAGCTGCTGGGGATGTTAATCCCATTTCTTGCAAGGGCTATGCCTGTCCAGGAAGCTTCAGGGATGCCCATCGCCTCGGCTCCATTTTGGCGGGGGAGGCCATTAAGGTCCTCGAGGAATCGGAAACTTCCCATGAGGTATGCATCCAGACAAGTAGCGAAGTTCGATGGATCGTCCTTGGTGAGCCTCCGGTTGTTCAGGCGGAGCATTCCTTGAAAGAGGAGAAAGAGAGGTTGGAAGAGTTGAGAAGAAAGGGGGCCCCGCAAGAGGATTTGGCTAGACATGAAGCAATCCTGAGGTATTATGAGCGGAATCTTGAACTCCTAAGAAAGGAGCCAAAGGAACTGAAGGTTCCCCTAGAGGTTCAGGTCCTCAGAATAAACGATGTAGCCCTTGTAGGAGTCCCCGGTGAACTCTTTGTAGAGATCGGTCTCGAGATAAAGGCCAAGTCACCCTTGAAAAACACTTTCATAGTAGGCTATGCTGGGGGCTATGTAGGTTACATGCCGACGAGAAAGGCCTTTGAAGAGGGTGGCTATGAACCTACGAGGACCTGGTGGAACAGGACATGCCCTGAGATTGGTGAGGTGGTCAAAGAGAGCGCCCTTAGGCAATTGGAAACTCTGTCAGCCAATTGAAAGCCTTGTATGCGATGGTATGATCTCATAATAGGAAGGAAGGGAAAAGAAAGTAAGGTGAATAGTGCATTGAAGCCTAAAGTCTTTTTAAACTTCTAAGCCAAATGGTAAATGATCGATGGGATAGATAGGGGTGGAAGAGAATTCATGGGTAAGTTGGCTATTAAAGGGGGGGAGCCCTATAGAAAAAAGCCCTTTCCATCGTGGCCCGTCTATGGGGACGAGGAGCTTCAGGCTTTAAGGGAGGTTCTCCAAAGTGGCTTTTGGGGTATCGGAGGAAAGAAGGTTGAGGAATTTGAGGAGCGTTTTGCATCTTTTCATGATGCCAAATTTGGAGTTGCCGTAACCAGCGGAACAGCAGCCCTCGAAGTGGCCTTAAGGGCTGCAGGCATTCAGGCTGGCGATGAAGTCATCGTTCCGGCCTACACTTTCTTGGCGACTGCCTCCTCAGTTCTTTATGTAAATGCTTGTCCTGTGTTTGTGGACATAGATCCCGAAACATACAACATCGATGCCAGAAAGATCGAAGAAGCGATAACGGATAGGACTAAGGCGATCATCCCAGTCCATATAGGAGGATGCCCCGCCGATATGGATGCCATCATGGGAATCGCCCAAGAGTATGGCTTAAAGGTTATAGAAGACGCTGCCCAAGCCCATGCGGCCGCGTGGAAGGGAAAAAAGGTTGGCTCCATAGGCGATCTGGGAACTTTCAGCTTCCAATCGAGTAAGAACATTACAAGTGGCGAAGGAGGGATCATCCTCACGAACGATAAAAGTCTCTATGAACTTGCTTGGTCCTATCATAATTGTGGAAGAAGGAAGGATGAAGCTTGGTATAGGCACTTTATCTTAGGCGGAAACTATCGCATGACAGAGTTCCAGGCAGCCATCCTTTTGGTCCAACTTGGAAGGCTTGATGAGCAGACAAGGATGAGGAATGAAAATGCCCTTTATCTAACCAAGCGCCTTTCAGAGATTCCAGGCATCAGACCCTTGAAGAGGGATCCTAGGGTTGCTCGGGC
>JAGTQN010000067.1:4890-9206 GCA_018396395.1 Candidatus Bathyarchaeota archaeon
GATGCGAAGGAGTTTGAAAACCTTCCTAGGGAGCGCTTTCTACAGGCCTTGAATGCGGAAGGAATTCCCTGCTCCCCTGGGTATACGCCTCTTTACAAGATGCCCTTCTTCGAATCTGTCAAAAGATGCCCCCTTTCATGCCCCTATCATGGTAAGGAAATGGATTATGCTTCTGTAAGCCTTCCAGTAACAGAAAAGGCATGCTACGAAGAGGCTGTTTGGCTTAAGCAGAGCATTTTCCTAGGAACTAAGGAGGACATGGATGACATAGTCGGTGCCATTTGGAAGATAAAGGAGAATATCGGAGAACTAATGGAAGGGGGGCCCTAGTTTTAAAGGAATTTCTAGGGTGGTTAAATGGACTTATTCGAAGCTATTGAAGGAAGAAGAAGCGTAAGATCCTTTCTGGATAAGCCCGTTCCAAAGGAATTGGTCATGAGAATTTTGGAGGCTGGGCAGCTCGCCCCTTCAGCAGGAAACTGTCAGGCGAGACAATTTATCCTCGTGGAGAATCCGAATGTCAAGCGTAAGCTCTGTGAGGCTGCTTGGAACCAAGAGTTTATCGTACAGGCTCCCATCAGCATCGTCGTATGCGCCGATGAGTTAAGATCTTCAAGCCGTTATGGGGAAAGAGGTCGCCGCCTTTATTGCATCCTGGATGCCTCGGCCGCCGTAGAGAATATGCTTTTAGCTGTTCATGGACTCGGTCTAGGAGCCTGTTGGATAGGGGCTTATCAAGATGAGAAGGTCAAGGAAGTCCTCGAATTACCTGATCATCTGAAGCCCATAGCCATAATTCCAATAGGTTATCCAGCTAAGCAACCGCCAGCAAGGCCAAGGCTTCCTGTAGAGGCCCTCCTCCATTACAATAGGTACGGAGGGAAAGGATACCTTTAGTTCAAAGTTCGGTTAAGATGGGCAACGCTTTGACCATATCGGTTTAGCTTGCACATCTTCTTTAGGTGGATCATGAAGCCTACCAAATCCATAAGCGTCTATGGCTAGCCATGGATCGAAAGTCCCTTCTGACGACATCTAGGGCTTCACCAACAACCTCTATTTGGGCCAAATCCCCCACACCAAGATGCCTTTCGTGGGCCCTTCGGATATGTCCTATGGTGAGGGGGTCAAAGCCCATAAGGGCAGCACCCACGGCATCCACGGCAACTGGATCCTTCCCAGCGATGACGATGCCCAGATGAACGGGTAAACTGTTCAGCTCAGCCCTTGCTCCGGCTACAATTCCGTCTACCACGGCAAGGTTCGGCTTAATGACCAGATTCAGGTCAACAATCTTCTCATCCAGAGGAGAGTGGACGCTTCCTTTTGGCATTACGACCCCCATCATATTCTTCATGCTTAAGGTTACTCCGGCCATACGATGAACTTTGAGCTTTGGCACGCTTACGATGAAGGTGCTCTCTAAGGCTGTCTTTGCAATTTTCACCCTTTTCAGGGCCATGGCTCTGGGAATCTCTACCATTACGAGCTCATCTTTATTCAGGTCGACAAGACGAAGACCATAGCGCCCAGCAAGCTCCAGGAGACCTGCAACCTTAAAGGCCTCCATGGTATCGGCCATTCCGCTTCCTTCTGCTATGATAATCGATTCTATTCCCAAAGCCCTAAGGAAACGAACAAGACCTTCAACGATCCGTCCATCCGTTGTGACACCAGTATAGGGATGGTCTGCTGTAATGTAGTTTGGCTTGATGAGAACCCTATCCTTCTGAGAAAGAAGTTCCTCGGCTTTTATTTTCTTAAGGGCCTTTATAACCCCCTCGACAGGATCCTCAGTCCTAAGAACGCAAACAATTGCTTTCTTCATACATACTGATATTGTATTCCGTTACAATATAAATTGAATTCCTTTGTATTTCATTTTACCCTCTAGAAATCCTTAATTGTTCGCGAAGCTCCACGAACCCTTTTTCGACAATTTTAAGAAATCCATTTAGCTTGATTTTTCGCAATGAGGCGAATCTTTCACATTTCTGGATAACGCTCCTTTTTGTTTAAGGATGAAATCGATAAAGTTCATAGTCTTCTGTTCTGACAACGAAATCTTAATTCCTTTTAGATAAAGGTTAACGATGGAATCCGATTCTCAGCTATGCGGAGGGATTGGAAAGCTTCTCCTTTAACCACTGGGCAACCTTTCGAAGATTTGGATTTGCCGTAACGTCGAGGACAGGTATTTCCATGGTATCGACCTTAACTATCTGTCTGAAGCTAGGCATAGGCGCATAGGCTACGGAGGACCAGTAGACGCGACCATCTAAAAAATGCTTCATGATAAACTCCGTCGTCGTTGGCAATGGGAAATGGATAAAGACTACCCCTTCAGCCCAATGTAGAACGGCTGGTTGTCCGGCCCTTATGGCAACGGCCAGGTTTAGGGCTAGCTTCTCGGGTGATGGATAGCTTACATGCTCCATGATGACGATTTCCTTTATAGGCTGATAAATGATATCGACCATATCAGCACCATCCCACATTATTTTTTATTTAAGGGCCGTAAAAACATTTAAAGCAAAAGAGAATTTCGATATCAAATTTACAGATTTATTTTGAATTTTTGAAGATTCCCCTAGAGACTTCTCAGCTCCTTTAAGGCTTCTAAGATCCTCCTTCCTTTTTTTGTTAAGCAGTAAAGCTTCCTTTCTTTTGCGAGGCGCCCAACCACCAATCCCTTCTTTTCAAGTTCGCTTAGGTGCTGGTATATGGCTTGGAGGCTTACAACTTCTCCAAGCTTCTTCCAGAGGTCGTAACCATGGGTTTCCCCTTCTTCTAGGATTTCAAGGATCCTAGTCTTCATGGTAACCTCAGGCCTTAAGTATGTCGTCCTCCTTCTTTTGGCAAGCATCTCAAGGATTTCTGGTGCCTTTAGACCACTACCCGTCAAGAGGCATACAATCACCGTATCCCTTCCGACTCCCATGAGGCCTTCCTCGACGATCTTTGCTGCTGCAGATATGGTGGAGGCACTCGAAGGTTCGACGAAGATCCCCTCCAATCTAGCAAGCTTCTTTTCGGCCTGGAACATTTCGAAGTCCGATGCAGCCAATGCCAACCCCCCAGATTCCTTCAGGCTCTCCAAGGCGAGTTCTCCCATGAGGGGATTTTTAACGAGGATTGCCAAAGCCCTTGTTTCTGGATTCTTTAGGACCTTAAGCCTACCATTACCTTTAAAGGCTTCTACTATCGGAGCGCAGGCCTCAGCCTGAACGCCTATAATCTTTGGAAGGCTTTCCATAAGCCCAAGTCCCTGAAGTTCCTTAAAGCCCTTCCAAAGGGAATATATCGAGCTTCCACTGCCCATAGGTGTTATCACTAAGTCCAATCTTTCTTTCATCTGTTCAAAGAGTTCGTAGGCTATGGTTTTCTGGGCTTCGATGGTAAGGGCATTGAGTTCAGGAGTTGCCTGATACCAGCCAGTTTCTTTTGCTATAGCTTCGACTTTTTCTATGGCATCGTCTACATAGTCCCCATGCTGTTGGATATTGGCATCGTATATGAGCATCTGGGCAAGCTTTCCTTCATCAACCCTCCTTGGAACGATGACCTGGCAGCTAAGGCTTGCCTTGGCTGAGTAGGCTGCTAGGGAGGCGCCCATATTTCCATTAGAGGCGCAGACAATGGACTTATAGCCAAGCATAAGGGCATTCGATACGATGAGGGATGCAGCCCTATCCCTGAAGGATCCTGTAGGATTTCGTGTCTCATCCTTCAGATAAAGCTCTGAAATCTCCAATTCCCTGCCAAGCCTTGAAGCCTTGTTTAGAGGCGTGAGACCTTCCCCCATGGAGACGATCTTATTCTTCTCAACTTCAGGAAGAAGGGATGAATAGCGCCACATGGAATGTACATTTTTAAACACAAGCCTCGAAGCTTTTCGGGGCTCAAGGTCGAAGACATACTCGGCCTGGGAACTGCAGTTTTGGCAACGGCTCCATGGAAGGGATGATTTTATGGGTTCTCCGCAATTCCTGCACTTCAGGGCGTAAGGGAACACTTCTTCATCCCCTTCCATACTATCCATTCCTTACTTTCCTATATCGATTGTTTCCCTTCTTTCTCCTTTTCTTTTTGCTTTGTGGCTTAATTCCGCTTTTCCATACGATATTTTTTCTATTCCATCCTAATACTTGAAACTAGTCTTCGAAGGTCGAACCCTGAAGGGCTTTAACCACCAAAAGTCCGAGGTTCGCGATTAAGCCCTAAAGCTTCTTTTTCTTTGAAAAGCCGTCTTAGGCTAGGCGCAAGCCAACTATGGCTTATGGCGATTTCACGTTAAGGTACCATTGATAAATCTA
>JAGTQN010000004.1:0-5382 GCA_018396395.1 Candidatus Bathyarchaeota archaeon
TAATTACGAACTTCGGACTTTTGGCGCTACTAAAGCCCCTGAGGGTTCGACGTTTGAAGACTAGTTTCAAGCATTAGGATGGAATAGAAAAATATCGTATGGAAAAGCGGAATTAAGCCACAAAGCATTATTATTTTATTTTATTTTTCATAGCTCCACTATTATGAGCTGGGGCTGATGGATGAGGCTAGGAATTTCTACATGGGTCTATGCCAAGTATAGGATTGAGGATAGCCTTCGTAGGCTTGCAGGTATGGGCTTCAAAGTTCTGGAGCTTTGGGCGGATCAAGTGCAATTAGATCCTAGGGTTTTTCCAGAGGATTCGTTGGATGACCTTAAGAAACTTAGCGAAGATCTGGGACTCACTTTCCAATCGCTTCATGCACCCTTCTCTGGTTTGGATGTGGCAAGCCCTTACGACGCTAAGAGGGACAATTCTATCCAGTGGGTCCTTAGGGCCTTCGAGTATGCTTCTAGGCTCGGATGCGCCTTCGTTGTGGTACATCCTGGCTCTGCCGAGAGTATGGTTATGGTCGAGGGAAAGGAAAAGGGTAGGGGCGAAGAAGGAATACTTGAGGCAAAGGAGCGGTTATCGAAGGCCCTTGAGTATCTAGGCAGGGAGGCATGGCGCCTTAACATCAAGGTCCTCCTAGAAAACATGACGCAACGCAATGGAAGGCGTTATGGTTCTAGGATAAGTGACCTGGTGGAAGTCATAGATGCCCTTGGCAAGGAGGAATTTGGGATCTGTCTTGACCCTGGGCATACGGTCATAAGTAGGCTGGACGTTTATGATGAGCTCAGAATGGCTAGTGAGCTTCTTCTTTCGATTCATGCGAACGATAATGATGGACTTAAGGACCTTCACCTTCTCCCTATGGAAAGGGAGGCATCGATAAACTGGTTACGTTTCTTAAAGGTTCTCAGGAGTATAGGATATAAGGGAGCCTTCATGCTCGAGGTCTATGGAGGAGATAATCCAGACAGGATCGCCGAAGGTGCTAGGGCCCTTTGCGAGAGACTTCCGGGCCTCGAACTTTAGGTAACTTTCAAAAGACCTTATTTCTCAAAAAGGAAAGAAAAGGGAAGGTATCGGAGCTTGGAGCCATGGGTGGTGGCTTTTTGATGGGAAAGCCCATAGTAACGGTTGTCGGGAGTCTCCACATGGACTTCACTGTTGTGACGGATCGTCTACCATCCCCTGGAGAGACCGTGATAGGAAAGACCTTCAAAATGTCTCCTGGGGGCAAGGGAGCCAACCAAGCTGTTGCTTCCTCAAGGTTAGGTGCGAAGGTTTACATGGTGGGAAGGGTTGGAAGGGATTACCTTGGATCCCTCCTTGTTGAAGCCTTAAAAAAGAGTGGCGTGGAAACGGCCTTCGTTATCAAGGATCCATCGAGTTACACAGGCATCGCTCTTATCACGGTTGACCCTCAAGGGAGGAATACCATAGCTGTGGCACCGGGTGCCGATGGGGCCTTAAGGAAGGAGGATGTAGAGAGGGCCATGCCCATTATAGCCCAATCCTCCGCTTTGCTATTGCAGCTTGAGGTACCAATAGAGGTTGTCACCTATGCTGCCGAGGAGGCCCGAAAGAGGGGTATAAAGGTCTTTTTGAATCCAGCCCCCTTCAAGCCTTTACCAGAGGATCTTTATAGGAACATCTTTGCCCTTACCCCCAACGAAGTCGAGGCCTCTGCCCTAACAGGCATCGAAGCAAAGGATGAGGAAAAACTCGGAAAAATGGCCTCGAAACTTCTAGACCTCGGTACTGAGAACGTGGTTATAACCCTTGGTTCCAAGGGAGCCTTCCTAGCCCATCGTAAAGGAAGCCTTCTCATACCTGCCTACAGGGTTAAGCCCCTTGACACGACTGGTGCCGGTGATGCCTTCAATGCTGCCCTTGCTGTAGCCGTTGCCGAAGGTTCAAGTATCGAGGATGCTGTAAGGTTCGCCAACCTTGTGGCTGCGTGTAAAGTTACGAAGCTTGGAGCCCAAGAAGGGCTTCCAAAGAGAAACGAGGTGGAAGCTTTTAAGGGAGGGCTTATATCCCCTTAAGCCTCCAGATCTTAAGGCTTCCTTAACCCTTCCCTTGCTTCGAGGCTTAGGACTCCATTAGGAGCTTCACATCCTCTAGGCCGAATGGTACGAAGCAATACTCGTCTGTCCAGTTGAGTTCATCCGTGAAGCTTCCTGGTCCTACGCTGAAGAGTTCGCCCGACTTGTGATGATGAGGTCCTAAGAGGTTCCTTAGGCTTCCTATGAGTTGTATTTCGATCACATTCCTTCCTTCCTTGAGGAGTCCTGTCACATCCAGCTCGAGGGGCTTCATGAAAACCTTTCCTGCCTCCACTCCAT
The DNA here is from genome assembly GCA_018396395.1 of Candidatus Bathyarchaeota archaeon. Lineage (GTDB taxonomy): Archaea > Thermoproteota > CALKCG01 > B24 > JAGTQN01 > JAGTQN01. The sequence continues at coordinate 2,359 of JAGTQN010000004.1, forward strand.
TGATGGAAACGATGGCGAGAATGGCATGGAGTCCTTCCATAGACAAAAGGACCTTTCCCTCGAGTCTTGGTAGCTCAAGCTCTTGAATTAACGAAGCCCTTCCAGCGAAGAAGGGATAGCCTTGCCTTCCAAGGTCTCCGGGATCTACCATCCGTTGAGCATCTTCGTCCAGAAGCCTGAACCTTCCACCTCCAAGGCTTTCCACCAAAAAGTCTCCGATGATGTAGGCGTTCTCAAGCTCGGTCTCGAAATCATGGGAATCCATTCCAGCGATCATCTCCCGATAGAAGCCGACTTTTCCCTGTAGCTCAACCGTGTTTTCACCCCTCTTAAGGAGGGACCCAATGGGTATTCTCTTGAAAGTCTTATCGATCCACCAACCATAGGTTTCCTCGTAGCTAACCGGAGCGCCATTTACCTTAATGCTGTACTTCTCAGGGCTTTCGAGGACTAAGCAGACCTGGTCCTTTGCCTTGGGCTCAAGATAGGCTTCGAAACTATATTTGACTGAGAATCGAACCCCGAGGCCCAGCCTTGATATGGTCCTATGGGCCTTCCAAACGGGAATAGGAGGGCTCCATTCTCCATCTCCATCTCCATCTCCATCTCCATCTCCATCTTTACCCTCGATCTTTAGGCGGCAGTAGTCCAGGGTTAGGGCATTAGGATCATGGCGCCTTAAAAGCCAATGCTTTCGAATCGGAATTTCCTTCAAAGCTAAGGGCTTCGAGGCTTCAAGCCCTAGAGGTTCCTTAGCCTCATCCAAAACGAGGAGCTTCGATCCTACAGGTGGAAGCCTGAAGCTTGCCATGGTAAAGCCATTTTGGGCTTGGCAAGGAAGGAGATATAAATTGCCATCGAAGGGATTCCATTCCTCAAGCCTCCCCATTCCCCTAATCCTCAAGGTTAAATCGAAGCCTCTATTCCGATCCATGTTGGCAAGGAAAAGGATGTTCTGGCTTCCGTCTTGCCTGAGATGGTACCATACTTCCCTTACGGGCCTTCCTGCTGGATCTGATATCTCGACTTGGGGTTCAAGGGGCTTAAGGGCATCGAGGATTTCAGCCTCCCTAAGGTTTACTCTCTTAGCCTTAGCCAAGAGGGCCCTAAGCCTTTCGGAAGGCCTTCCTTCAACAAGGTTCGGAGGGGGCTCGATGACTATCAATAAGCCCCCTTCTTGAACGAAGGCTTCCAGAAGCCTAAGGGTCTTTTCGGCCACTGTTACCATTCTTGGAAGGATGACAGCCTTATAGGAGCATCTCCCAAGGATGAGCCTTCCATCCTCAACTCTTCCATGCCTAGCCATGATAGACTCATCTCCTAGCTCGAAGTCCCTGTGGTTCTCAAGCAAGATCCTGCAGAGGTCTTCGAAGTCCTTATGGAGCCCCTCGCTTTTCCTAGGATTCAGGGGACTGTATAGGGACCAGGCCCCTCCTATCGGATGAACGATCAGGAAATCTGCCTTCCTAACTCCCCTGGAAAGGGCATAGCTTAGCCTCTCGAAGTATGCTTCTATGATATGGTTGTAGGGCCACCAAGGTTGCTGATAAAAGATATTGGGTGGATAGTCCCGCTTCCTCCTCCCCCGCATCGTATAAAGGGATAGGTGGTGGTTGAGAAAGTTTACGCCAAGGACGTATTCCCAATCCCCTATCCATTTTCTATCTTCGAAGGAAAGGTTTTGGCCCGAGCATCCATAGGTTTCGGAAAGGACCCTTTCCTTTCCGAGCTGGTTGGCGACACTAGCAACCTGCTTCACCGTCAGGAAGCCTACGATATTCCTTCCCAGATGATCGATGCCAGGAACATGCATATACTCATAATGGGGCATAACGGCTCCTGCTACCCTGAGCTGGCTAACAAGGGTTTCCTCAGCAAGGTAGTGTCCCGTATACTTCAGTCCATGGGCTTCGCACCAATCAAAGAGTTGCTTTGTGTAGGCATCGACGAACAAGGAGGTTATGGTACTCCAGAAGTCATATCGGATGCGCTTCCAATCCCCCACCTCGAAAAAAAGGCTGGGAAGATGATCCCTTATGTCGTAGCCCTTCCTAGCCATGAAATATTCCGGAAAGTCGTAAGTCCATGGAATAGTGGGATAGTCTACGATGCCCAAGGTCCTCCAAGCGTGAAAGTTGGGCTCGTCCGTGAATATACCTGGAATCGTAGAGCCGAAGAATCTTCCTAGCCTTCTTCCATAGGCTTCATAGGTTGATTCGATGAAGGCCTTTACGGCTTCGAAGCTTAAAGTATCCAGGTAGGCGAAACCATCGTACCATTTGCTTCCTATTGGGGATTCGCAAAGGCAGAAGTATAGATAGCCCTTGCCCTTCTCGCCCCCTAAGCCCTTTTCCTTTGGGACTACAATCCTTAGATTCTCAGGTTTACCGTTCCGGAGGTCGCATTCGAAGATTCTTATGGCCTCGGCAACCTCATCGAGCCTTCCACTAAGCATCATGGCCAAAGCCTTCGCCCTATACTCCCTCCTTTTGGCAGTGACGATTCCTCCGGCGAAGCCACTCGGCCACTTATCCTCATCGTAAAGCCAGGCAAACATGCCCCTTTTTTGGGCCTCCTGAACGCAGGCCTCAATCCTCTCCATCCATTCCTCCGTCATATAGGGAGTCGTCAGGCCTTCCCTTGCATGGAGGAAAAAGCCTCCAAACCATCCTTCCTCCATAAGGGCTATCTGATGCCTTAGCTCGCCCTCCTCCAAACGATCGTTCAGGGACCAGAAGGGAGCGCCCCTATACTCCTTACCAGGATTCTTGAAAACCTCCTCCCTCACCAGTCAAACGCCTCCAAGCCAATGAATTGTCGAACGGAGGACTTTAAAAGCTTATAAGATGATCGAGTAGCTTTCTTTCAGAGGTTTCGTTTAGCCTTGAAGGTGACTGATCGAATCCATTTGGTCGTGGACTCGCCCTTCCAACCCCTTTCTCCGATTATATACGTTCTCCTAGGAAAGGAGGTAACCCTCATCGATACTGGATTCAGAACGACCCCCGAGAAAAGGAGCAGCCC
>JAGTQN010000004.1:5395-6124 GCA_018396395.1 Candidatus Bathyarchaeota archaeon
CTGGGAAGAAGTCCCTCGGAAATATCCCTCATCGTCCTTACCCATGGTCATGGAGACCATTATGAGGGCATACAGGCGATAAAGAAAGCTTCTGGTGCCAAGGTTGCAATCCATAAAGCCGATGCATGGCTTATTGAGGAGGATAAGGATGCCCCCCTCTTTAGGAGCCTCAGCCTCCAATATCCAGATTGCTTCAGGCCCATCAAGGGTGAGCCCTACCCTAAGGCTGATATCCTTTTAAAGGATGGGGATTCGCTACAGATGGGCGGTAGCGAATTCCAAGTTTTGGGCATACCTGGGCATACGGAGGGCTCCATAGCCCTTTACGATCCTAAAGAACGCCTTGCCTTTTCAGGAGATCAGGTTAGCGGTGAATTCATCCACTTCTACCTTGACCCAGATACCAACATAGCCTCGGATAGGAGGCTCCTAAGCTTAAAACTCGATATCCTTTTGCCAGCCCATAGGTATCCGCCGGCTACAGAATTCGTCCTCAGGGGATCGGAGGCTAGGGCCTTCATAGAACGCCACATAGAATCCATAGAGGGGATTAAGCAAAGGATAAGGGAGATCCTTAGGGCTTCTAGAAGGCCCCTAAGTCCTCATGAGGTTGCAGAGGCTTTGAAGGGACCATCCCTTATAACGGTCATAAAGTATTTGGAGTATCTTGCCCAAAGGGGAGAGGCTGTAGCCGTCAAAGCCGAAACGAAATATTGGTGAGGATAAGTG
>JAGTQN010000004.1:6150-38000 GCA_018396395.1 Candidatus Bathyarchaeota archaeon
TGGGATTGGAAAGGCATTCAATCCTCCCTTTCCTTTCTTTTCCTTTCCTTTTTTCTTTTCCTCTTAGCATAAATGTTCCATGGCATCCTCTTCAATCGCCTAACTAAGTCTCGCCTTACCTAGCCCAGCCTAGCCTAAGCATATATTCATTCCATTCCATTCATTACATTAAATTAGGCTCCATTCTTCTCCATGCTATTCTAGCCGATCTTATCACAACATAAAATTCCTTGGGATAGGTCCTTCAAATGGGCTACAAAGCCAGGAGGCCCAAGCCTCTTATAGAGCTCCTCAGCCCACTGATAGGTTTGAGGCCTCGGTCCGAGAAATACAAGAGGCGTAGGCCAAAGGAGACCAGCCACATAGGGTAGGTCCGTGTACTTAAGGCAGTTTAGCATCTCAATCGCCATTCCAGTACCGTCGGGATTTGAGGGAGCATCTTGGGTAGGGGGAGGATCGTATAGTATCACGGATGCCAATCCTCCTTTCAATAAGGCCGCATATAGGGCAGTTACTGCCCCTTCGCCACATCCCATAAGGGCTATTCTTTCCTTGTCGATCCATCCTAGGGAAGATAGGGCTTCGATGGCCCTAAGGCAATCGTAAACCTTAATGCTCGCCAAAGTCCTGCCAGTCAGCATGGCAGCCCTTCTCAATAACCATTGTATGTCTTGTCCCCAGGATGTTTCTCCGATGCCCCGAAGTTCCACAAAGGCCCTTGCCCAAGATGCCCCAAAGTTGGCCAAAAGCCCATCGCCAAAGTAAAGGTTTCGAGCATTCCTTGCCAAGAAAAGAAGAAGGGGAAGGGTTGAGGACCCTCGTTCATCTATAGGTTTCAGAACATGCATGTGCAATCGCCAACCTTCTTCAGGAGTGAAGCCAACCAAGTAGCCAAGCCATTTTCCCGATTCTTGGACGAGCTCGATTTCTACATCCAAATCGCAAGGCTTCCTTGGAAAGGCTGCAAAGGTCTTTTCTAGGAGGGTTTTAACGAGGCGCTTCCTATGGGCTTCCAAATCCTTGGGTCCCTCAATCTCCGGGGGCTCGACTTTCCTTACAAACCACTCATGGACTGTTGTAACCTTTTCATCCTTAGGTATGCTCGCCTGAAAGACCCTTAGGGCTTCAGGGGATTCTTGGACTTCTGGACTTTCATCTATGTCACCGATTTCCTCCAGTGAAGCCTCGATTCCTTTAAGATGTTTAAGGAACCATTGAAAGATCCTTCGCCTCGAAATCGTATGGTATGAGTGGCCGCCAGGCGTTTCTACAAGGGCGATGTTCTCGGGGACGCCAAAGGCTTCGTATAGGCGTTTAAGCTTTCCATATATCAGCCTTACTGAATCTATGTCGAAGATCCAATCCCTAAGGGCTGAGGCTATGAGGAGGGGCCTTGGCGCTATCAAGGCTCCCACATCAGTAAGGTCCCACATATGGGTGTTTATCCAGAACATGCAGTCGCAATGCCCTTCGATGGTATGTTTGCAAACATGGGAGGCTATGGTTGCCGTTCCGCAAACAGGTGCGATGGCTTTAACCCTCTCATCGGCTGCTCCCGTATACCAGCTGATGGCCCCACCTCCGGATATTCCCGTCACTCCTATTTTCCCAGGTTCTACTTCCTTCCTTGAATGAAGGAGGTCTATAGCCCTTATAGCGTTCCAAACCTCGACGCCTGCAGGCGTATAGCCTCTGCTATACCATTGGAAGAAGCCGTAATGGTAGACACCGTGATGATGCCCACGGATCTCCCCCCTTTGAATAGTTTCTATCAGAAGGACGACGAAACCCAGCTCAGCAAACTTGCGAGCATGGGCTTGGTAATGGTGCTTTTGGTTTTGAGAGTGCCCGCAAAGATAGAGAATGGCTGGACTGGAGCTTTCCCTTGGTCTTGGAATGTAAAGATTTCCAGTAACATAAAGCTTCGGAAGGCTCTCGAAGAAGAGCTTTTCGATCTTGTAGCCATTGCGTTCTATAGTGCCGGTTTCCTTAGCTTCAACGGGAGGTCTTTCGTCTGTCTTCATGGAATAGGCTTCTAATCCTAGCATTTCGAGGAAGGATCTTAGCCTTTCATTCCTGGTCTTGGAAAGCTCCTCGAAATCCATGGGTTCTTTTAAGGAATTATCGGTAATTTTTCGGGCTTCCCGGCATAGATAAGCGAAAATATTCATGGGACTCCCCGAAGGGTATTTCCCTTCGAAAATATAAAAGAAGAGAAGAGGAGGGCTGGGGCAGAAGGATCTGATCTAGATTTGGATCATATTATATATCTGGAACATCCCTTAGCCCACTCATTCTTAAGATTTTTGGATCAGAAAAATTGATAAAATTTTTCGACAGGAGCGATTCGAAAGGCTAATATATCAGTTTTTCAAATAGTCAAGTCCAGCCCCTTTTAGCCTTTAAGGTGAGGAAACCATGACAGGAGCGCCGAGGATCGTTCTCACGGCTGATAGAACCCTTATGAGCGAGTATGGTGGCTCCATATTCTTGGGTTTCTTCGCCTGCGCACCTAGGGGTTTCATACCAGCCCAAGACTGGTTTTACTTCCATTTCCTATGCCCCTCCGTTCCCGTGGATAGAAGAACCGGAATTCCCCTTCGAGCTCCCCTTGGCTTAAGGAAGATCGAGGCGAAGCTTCTAGAATATGGCTTTTCTAGGGAGGAAGTCGCCGTAGTCCATCCAGATTATCTCCAAAAGGTCGTAGGAGAAGAAACGAGGGCTTTGGGGATAACAGCCTTCGATCCCCTTGGCTTGGGGCCCATAACCTCCACCTATGTTCCCCTCTTAGGAGGGAAAGAATCCTACAACATGCATAAGTTCAGGGAACTCATGGAAAGGCGCATTCCGAGGCATAAGGATTTAAGAATAATCGTAGGGGGCCCTGGTTCCTGGCAGCTTCTTGAAAAGGATGCCATAAGGGAGTTTGGAATCGATACAGTTGTCATAGGGGAGGGGGAAGGTGTCGTAGGACCCCTTTTCAAGGATGCCCTTGAAGGAAAACCTCTCCCCCCCATCGTTTATGGAAGTCCTGTTGGTGAGGGGGATGTGCCCAACATCGTTGGACCTACGATCCACGGACTCGTTGAGATTTCAAGGGGTTGCGGAAGGGGTTGCCAGTTCTGCGAGCCAACCATGAGGTACCTGAAGAACAGAAGCCTGGAGGACATTCTGAAAGAGGTTAGATTAAACATCCAATCTGGTTTAGATCATGTAACCCTCCATTCGGATGACGTCTTCCGGTACAAGGCTTTAGGTCTTCAACCGAGGCAGGAGGCCGTAGAGGAGCTTTTTAAAGCCGTATGCTCCGTAGAAGGTGTTAGGAAGGTTCATGTAAGCCATGGTGCCTTTGCCTCCATCTTATCGGCTCCGAAAATGCTCCCAAGCCTTAGTGAGATTATGAACCTTAGCTGGAAGAACTGGAGGAGTTACCAAGTAGGACTTGAAACGGGAAGTCCAAGGCTTATTGGAAAGTATATGATCGGTAAGTGCAAGCCATGGAAGCCTGAGGAGTGGCCAGAGGTCGTGATACAGGCAATGGGTATCTCCAACGATGCCTTCTGGATACCCTGCTCAACTATACTGATGGGCTTACCTGGCGAGACTGGGGATGATGTGGTGAAGACCCTGGAGCTTTTAGACGATCTAAAGGATTATAAGACCATGTTCTATCCCCTCTTCTTCGTTCCTTTAGGGCAGCTCCGCAAAATGGATTTCTTCACACCCGATAAGATGCTTCCTGAGCATTTTGAGCTGCTACTGAAATGCTGGGAATTCGACCTGAAGCTCTGGCCTAGATTCTACGAAGATGTATCCAAGGAATTTGGCTATTTAGCCATAGAAAAACCCCTTTCAAGGCTTCTTCTGAAAGGCTTTGTAGCCTACCTCCTTCGATGCCTAGAAGATGTGAGAACGAGGTTTAGGGCTGGTCTACCCTTCCAGTTAGGAAGGAGAGCCTTTTCTCCAAGTTCCTTTGTTAGCCTTCCTTCTCCAGAGCTTATAAGCTATAGGACAAAAACACAGTAAACACTCGGGGAAAGGAGAATGTAAGAATGTAAGAAAGGACCGAGGGAATAGGAAAGGAAGGAATGATGAGGCACTTAGAGCCCTATCATTTAGGCCCTTGAGGAGCTTTCTAGGCGATGAGAAGATGATCTCCTTTGAGCTTGAGGACTGGGACCCTTCGGAAGACATCAAGTCTTGAGCAGAATTTTACATCAGCCTCGAAACCTTTCTTAACGAGCTCTCGGGCATGATGGCAATTCCAGATGAATCGATCCAAGGGTTGCTTCAAACCTTGGAAGGATAAGAGGGCGCCCAAGGCAAAGTCTGAGAACTCTGCCTTGGCATCCTTTAGCTTGATTGCAATAGCACCGGCGCAAAGGAAATCCTCAAGGCTGAAAGAATTTTTCCGACCTGAAGGAGCCAAGGTTATACCAAGGCCTTCTTCCTGGGCTATTTGAAGGATCCTTTCAGCGGCTGCGGAAGCATTTAGAAAGGCTGCCAGTATGACATGGGGCGAGGCTTTGGCAACGCCGATTGTTTTAGTGCCACTAGTAGTCGTGAGGATAACCATTTTACCTTCGACGATTTCTCGTTTAAACTCAAGGGGTGAGTTTCCGAGGTGGAAGCCCCGAGGTTTTAAGCCCCTCCTTTCCCCGGCCAAGAGGCTTTCTGGATAGCTTTTCCAAAGAATCCGGGCTTCTCGAATGGTTTCTGTAGGAATAATACCCTTTGCACCATTTGAGAGGGCCGTAATGATCGTAGAGGTAGCCCTTAGTACATCTATGACTACGATGATCCTTCCCTGTTCAGAGGCCTTGCGAATATCCTTTCGGGCGAAGGCAAGATCAACGGAGATGGGAACCATTCGATCGACTCCATGGATGAAAACCTAAAGGATCTCATTAAGGATAGTTACACCTTCGTCCTTTTCTTCCTTTCGTTTCATAGAAATGGAAGGAAGAAGAAACCTATAATATAATAATAGGAATCCTTTAAGCCGATCCGGTCATAGGTCTTTTCAAAAGCTAGAATTTCCTCAATCTAACCTCACATGAATCGGATGACCCAAAAAGCCTTTCCATGATCTCATCGATTCCTTCCTTTACAATCTCAAGGTCAAGTATGTCCATTTTTCTCATCACACAGAAGGAGCGGAAGTATTTTAGGGCAGTTTTGTAAACGAAGTCATTCAATGGATCTTCTAACATCCTTCTCATGAGTCTTCGGAAGGTTTCCCCTCCTTTCCTTGGCTCCATGGTTGCCCTCAAGACCGAAAGGAAGATGGGATGGGGCGCTTCATGGAATTTTTCCATCAAATTTAGTATGGCCAAGTTCTTTTCCTTTCTCCATTTCCATGGAAGGAGGCAGTCAGCAAGAACCTCCTCAAGCCCCATAAGGAATATGGAGGCCATTTTCCTAGCCTCTCTAGGGCAGGTTCCTCGGAAGCTCAGCTCAAGCATTCCACCCATATGGAAATGCTGACGGATGTGGGCGAACTCATGGGCGATGACAGGCTCCGGATGGGTTCTTGTGAACTCGTTTTCGATGTTCACGAAGGTTTCGGTCCAGAGGCCTTCCCTAGAAGTTCTGAACTCCGTGGTAGCCATGGCAACGAGGGAGACCTTATGAAACCTTTCCAACCTTCTTAAAGCTGAAAGGAAACCCTTTTCAGAGACTAAGTGAACGACATTAGCGGAGCATCCAATAGTACGATGGGCATTTTCGACAGCATCCCTTAACCTACAGTAAGGATCTTGAAGGGCTCCTAGAATGGTCGGATAACCCCTTTTCCTAGCTATGAAGGGGGCACCCATCAACCCAATTCACCTTTTCCTTTGGAGGCGATGATAACGAAGCCTGAGGCTACTTGGAACCCTGAGCATAGATAGAAGATAAGGTCGAAACCAAAGCTGGCGACTAGCAGGGCCGATACCACAGACGCCATAGCCCCAGCTAAGTCATAAGCCGAGTCGAAGATTCCCATCTCAAAGCCACGGTTCTTGGCCTCCGTTGCCTCAGCTAGGAGGGCTAGAAAAGCCGGACGCTGAAGGGCGTAGGCCAAACCGTTAAGGATTTCCAGCAGGTAGAGCTGGAAGGCTTCAAAGCAGAGAGTATAACCAAGCGTGCAAAGGGTGCCTAGAATCGTACCGAAGATGAAAATCTTTTCCTTTCCATACCTATCGACGAGTTTACCAGCCAAGATCTTGGGAAGAGCGGAGGAAATGTAGAAGAGGGCGTAAAGAAGCCCAACATCGGATATGCTACCAGAGAGGCGTTGAAGAACGAAGATAGGGTACACTGGCCCGATCAGACCTGCACATAGGGAGCTGAAGATACCTATGGCTGTGATCGCGACCAGCGCCCTTCCCATAGGAATCCCTCCAGGACTTATCATGGAGGGAGATCGGGGCTAGGAAGGAGCCGATTTTGAACAACCCGCTACCTCTTGGTTGAATACGAATGATCTACGATTAATTGATCAAGAGAGGCTATATATAGTTTTTGTTGACGAATTATTGACAAGGATAAGCTTTCATAATTTATTATAAAATTTAACATAAAGGTGTAAAATCCAAAATCCAAAGAAAAAAGGAGGCTCCCTTAAAAGGCGCAAAGCAATCGATAATAGCCTTTCATATGCTAACCAATGCTAAGGCAACATGCTTACCTTTTTAACCCTAACCCCATCCATGCCCCTCTATCCATATTCATCAAAAACTATGCTCGTATTCGTCTCGAGGATTTCGTGATTTTCCCTGCGTATCCTATCCGTCAGTCTGTCTAGCTGTTCGAGGCTTCTCAAGCCTCGGACATCTATGATGAAGTCCCAGTCACCCGTCATGTCTTTGATAACTATGGGAACGGATTCTTCCATGAAGGTCTTTCTTATGAGCTTTATGAGGCTTCCCTCATCACAGGAGGGCTTGACTTTCATAAAGACTATGGCGTTTATGAAGCCTCCATGTTCCTTGGATAGGGCAATCCTTGCACCCGTTTCTTGTTCTATGAGACGCCAGACCTCAGAGCGCCTCAAGGGACGACCCTTATCCATGGAAATGTCCCTAATGCGGTTGACAATCCTCATCTTTTGATCTTCGCTGAGCCCATGGCCTTCAAGAAGCTTATGAATGAGTTCCTTACTCTGCATGGCTCCGAATTCATACTCGCGCTCAAGGCCATATTTCGACCAGTCAATCGTTTCATAGGTTTCCGGGTCCTGTAGGACCGCCTTTTGGTGCGTCCCTGCCTTGTGTGTTCTGGCATATATGCCCATGATGGGTGAGTTGGGGGGAATGGCAAAACCAGTTACGGCGGAGATGTAGGCATAAAGCTCCGGAAGTCTCTTGAAGTCTACGCCCGTCTCAACGCCATATAGGCTTTCCAGATTCTCAACGATTGTGGCAAAATCCGCTATGCCGCAACGTTCCCCAATTCCCATAACAGCCACATTAACGCTTTTGGCGCCACCTTTCAGGCCTGCTATGCTGTTTGCAACGGCCAAACCTCTATCATTGTGACAGTGGAGATCCACTGGTATTTCTACAGCCTCCACCAATCGGGTGATAAGATCCCTGAAAGCATCGGGCTCCGCCTGGCCCTTCGTGTCTGGTATCTTCACCATGTCGGCTCCAGCCTCCTCCGCAACCTTCGAAACCTCTATAGCCTTCTCTATGGGCATACTAGTGGCATCCTCAAGCGTATATTCCACGAACTCGAAACCTACCTTTTCTTTGGCGTATGAGATTACTTCCTTTATGCGCCTAAGGGCTTCCTCGTATGAAAGGCCATTGAGCTTGTAGAGCAAATGCTTATCCGAGGCTGCCATGAAGACTGTTATGCCCCTAGTGCCGCATTCCCAAGCAATGTCCACATCCTGCCGAAGTACTCGGCAATGGCTTTGAAGGAGGGCATTCTCCAGCCCTATCTCCTTAAAGTGCTTGACGACGGCCTCGACTCCCTCTTTGTATTTAGGGCTATAGGGCTGACCGATCTCGAGGGCTCCTTTCGGTCCTAAGGCTCGGTAGATCATTTCGGCTATGGTACACTTCTCCTCTGGTCTGAAGTAGACATTCGGGGCCTGCTCTCCTTCCCTAAGGGTAGTATCCAAAATCCTTTCTAGTCTGATAGTAGCCAAGGCTTCACCTTTAATTGGGTTGAAAATCGTAGATATATTTAAATTTTTCGTATTTTTTTCCTTTTATTTTCTCCAAACTCGTAAGCTAATTAACGTATTCGTACTGATGATTCCAGGTATTTGACGAATTTCATCTATAGAGCTATTGAGCATATTCACATCCTCACCGCTTACAATGGCTGTGATATCGTATTGCCCCGTTACTTCATAGACAACCTCGACACCCTTCACGTTTCTAATTCTTGAGGCGATTTCAGGGGTTGATACGGAGGGAGTTGTTTGCACGAGGACGACGGCACTGATGATGCCTTCCGAAGCCGTCTCGATGGTAAAACGCTTGATGTAGCCCAAAGCCATAAGCTTCTTAATCCTCTTTCGAACAGCCCCTTCGGATAGACCAAGCCTCCCAGCCAAGGCAGTCATGGGAGTTCTGGCATCCCCCTTAAGGAAATCGACGATCTTTCGATCCGTTTCATCCAGGGCTGGATGTTTAGGCCGGGAGTCCAAAGTTTCTTCATAGGGATAAAGGCATCTTCTTAAATAACTCTTACTCTTACTCTTCCGAATGACGGTGAGGCGTGAAGCGGTCCTTCGGCTTGGCGAATCCTTCTTTAGGCCTTTGTTTTCCTTACCTTTCCACCCCGACCTGTCCGCCTAGCAGCTATTAGCCCAACCTTCCTCCCTGGCGGGGCTGTACGCCCTATGGTTGTGGGCTTTCCTGGATGCTGATGCCTTCCTCCTCCATGGGGATGGTAAACGGGTATCATGGCCACTCCTCGGACCGTTGGATACTTCCTACCCCTTGCTTCCATAAGCTTGAGTTTTTTCCCAGCCTTGAGGAAAGGCTTGTCTGTCCTCCCTCCCCCTGCAACAACCCCAACCGTAGCCCTGCACTCGTTCTTTACGTAGATTACCTTGCCCGACGGCAATTTGACGGAAGTTTCATTCCCTGTATGGCCTAGAACGATTCCATAGGCACCGGAAGAACGGATGAGCTTTCCTCCGTCTCCAGGGAGGCGCTCAAGGTTGCAGATGATCGTTCCTTCAGGAATCTGTCCTACGGGTAAGACGTTCCCTATGCCCAAGGAGGCCTTTGGACCTAGGGAAATCTCAGCGCCCGTATAGAGACCCTCAGGCGCCACGGTGTAGTACTCTCCCCCGTTCAATAGCTCTATCATGGCAAGGGGGGCTCCCCTTCCAGGATCATGGAATAAGCCTTTCACAATGCCCTTTACCTCCTCAGCTCCCGTTAAGCCTATAGTAGAAGGATACCTGGCTGGTGCTATCCTTTTGTGAGTCGGGGCTCTGAAGGTTGGGGAACCCCTTCCCCTTCTCTGGACAAGGATTCGCTTGCCCATCCTTCCTTTGCCTCCCTCCCTTCCGCCTTACTTACTTTAAGCCACCATTATAGGATGCCAAGCTTTATGGCTATATCCGATGCCTTAAATTCTGAATGCAGGGTTACAAAGGCTTTTTTCTCTCCAAGGGGAGTAATAAGGGTTCTAACTTTAGCTACCTTAACTTGATAAAGCTCCTCGACGGCCTTTTTGATGAGGGGCTTATTCGCAGAACGCCTGACGATGAAGGTGAGCATGTTCTGTTTTTCGATGAGACTGACGGCCTTCTCGGTCATGATGGGATAGAGGATTACCTGGCCAAGCTTTTCGATGGACAAGTTAGGCTATCACCTCATGAAAAAGTTGATCAATGGTCTTAAAGGAGGAGGAATCCCATAATGTGAGCCTTCCTGGCGTTCCTCCAGGCGCCAGGAGTTCCACATTCAGGTCCCGAATCCTTACTATATCCAATCCAGGTATGTTTCTGGCAGCCTTCATAATCCCTTTATCTTCGGCAACGACGATCAAAGGACCCTTTCCAACCCTTCTGGCCCTACCCCTTGATCTGGCACCACGACTCCTTTCCTTTATTCGACTTTTTACCCTGAGGACATCCTCCCAAAGGCCGAGGCTTCGAAGGAACCTTTCCACATCTTTAGCCCTTTTTAGGGATTGAAGCTCATCCGAGACGACAAGGGGAAGCCCCTTAAGGGAAGCTACATGCCCCCTCCTTGTCATGAGTTCAAGGCTTCCAGTGGCTGCTACGGCAGAGGCAAGGGCTAGGAGGCGCTCCTTCTTATTAATCTTCTTCGTAAGGATCTTCTCTGCCCTTGGAGGATGGGCCAGCCTTCCTCCAACAGTCATAGGGGCGAAGGCAGCCCTTGTGGAGTCATGGATCCGCGGAACCCTCGCCAAACCCCTACCAACGCCTACAGATTCGGCGGATGTTCTCATACCAGCCTTAGGATCCCTTCCCTTCCTCTGGAAGCGATGACTTTGTAGTGCTAAAACGGCCCTCCTAATCAAGTCTGGGCGTATAGGAATTCGAAAGATCTGGGGAAGGCGGATCCTTCCTACAACCTTGCCATCGAGGTTGTAAACGCGAACAATAGGCCATCGCTCCCTTGGAGCCTTTGCCGAGGGCAAGGGCTCAATAGCTTTCTTTTCGTAGGGCCCTTCCTTCCCTTCTCCTTCCTCCTTGCCTTTCCTATCTTCGCTTTCGCCTTTGCCTACGCCTTCTCCTTCGCCTTCGTTTTCGTCTTGACCTTTACCCTTACTGGAGACCTGAATAGCCTCCCCAATGGCTTCTTTACCTTCCTTCAATCCTTCTTCTGGGCTATCCAATTCCCCTTCAGACCTCCCCCTAGAAGCCATGGTGCTACACCCGGACATAGGTTATGGTTGGAGTCCCTACCTTCGCGCTGGGAGGCCTAATGGCATACCTTAGCCTGATTAGCCTTTTATTAGGACCTGGGATACTGCCACTCAGAAGGATGTAGTCACCCTTAATAACGCCATAATTCGTGAATCCTCCCTTTGGAGTCACATCATCTCCCTTTTCCCCAATACGGAGGATTCGCTTATTATACTCCGTCCGTTGGAAGAGCCCCAGCTGTCCAGGTCTAGGAACAGTATACATAACCCTGCTTGGGCTCCAGGGTCCTAGGGTTCCTACCTCCCTGACCCTCTTCCGAGATTTATGACTAAGGCGCTTGACCCCCCATCGCTTGACAACACCCTGGAAGCCCTTTCCCTTTGAAACGCTAGAAACATCCACATACTGGCCTTCCTTGAGAACCTCCTTTGCAGATACGGGCTTTCCTAGGATTTCCTTACCGTATGCAAATTGCTCCTTGATGGTTCCTCCTCCTATTTTTATTTCGAGGATATCTGGCTTTTTCTTGGGAAGGGAGGTCAAACGAGGTTGGGTGCATAAGATGGCCCTGAACTCAGATATCCTTTCCAAATTTGTCTCGATAGCCTTTAATCCTTCCTCCGGATCCGTATTTTCGGGAAGGTTTAGAACTCTTCTTAGGTCCTTGGGAAGGTTCTTGGACCAGACCTCCCGGAAGGATTTTAGGCCTTCAGTCGTCTCCATGTATGCTCTAAGCCCGCATGCGATCATGGGCGGCGCATCCAAGACCGTTATAGGGACCACGATCTCTTTCCCAAAGTAGGGAGAATTCTTATCATCATCGATAATGAAAGAATGGGACATTCCAGCTTTGTAGGCGGCAAAGCCTAAGAGGCTTGGTTTCCCTTCGACATCAGGCCAGCTTCTCAACCTTCCCTTCAGGCTTCTGGAGCGTCCCTTAGGTATGAAGGCCAGGGAACCCCTCTTGGGGGCATGACGCTTTCTGTGACCCATGGACCCTTCCTCAAGTCAGCGTGAAGCTTCGTAACCACGATTTTTTGGAACCTTAATGATGCCCCTTCATATAAGTGTTCTGGAAGCCCTTGAACGAGGAATTGAGAATGGAATCTTCAAGGAGGCTTAGGGCGAAATTCAAGGTTTTGGAATCGATGCCATAGATCCGAAGAGATTTTATCGTTAGAATATCGTGAAAACATATGAAGGAGATTTTCCTACCCCTTCGCAAATGGGGCTTAGAAATGAGATACAGTCTCCTTGGAAGGACTGGCTTTAAAGTTTCAGAGCTATGTATTGGAGGACATGAGTAAAGGCGATGGCTCAATCCCAAGCATTTCGAGCATGGATATGATCGGAAAGAATTCTATAGAAGTCAAGAGAATAGAAATGTGATTATAAAAAGAGCTTTGGATTCTGGTATAAATTATATTATTTTGATGCAACCATCAAAGAGGAAGTTGAATCCTTAGGTTTAGCTTTAAAAAAGTGGAATAAAAGAAAGGATGTTTTTGTAGCAATAATGAGCATATATCCATTTAGAAAATTTAAAAATAATCCAAAACATAAATGGAGAGATCTTATATTAGAAGAAATGGAAGAAAGACTAAAATTTTTACATACGGATTATGTTGATTTATTCAATATCCATCTATCTGAAGATAATTATTCTCAAGAATTTTTATGCTATATGATAGACTTGCTTAAAGAATTGAAATCTCAGGAGAAAATAAGATCTATAGGGGCATCTTCACATGATCCATGCTTTTTAGGCGAAATTATGAGAAATTATGATTGCTTTGATTCCGTTATGGTGCGCTACAATTATTATTTAAAAGATGCTAAGAATGAGCTCTTCCCATTATGCAAAAAGTTGAATGTAGGTGTAATTGTAATGAAGCCCATCTCCTGGCCTTATTATGGAATTCCCTTTACTTATTTTTGTAAAGAAAAATACTTTGCTGGAGCCTATACCCCAGTCCAGACGGCTTTAAAATGGATACTAAGTTCTCCTGAGGTTTCATGCGTAGCACCTAGCGTAAATAGTATCGATGAACTTGAAGAAAATATTCAAGCATTCGAAAGGGAAGATCCAATAAATGAGGAAACATTACAAAAATGTCTTCAATGCGCTCTAAGTAGCGATGGGAAGGAGATCCTCCATAAACTTGTTTTCCATCCATACAAAGACATTAGCGCATATGCAAAAAGGGCCCTAGAAGGCTTTTAGAAAGCGATCATATAGACTTTGAATGCCTAAGATCAAAGGGAAAGGACTGTTTTTTATCTTATTTAGGCTTTAACTAAGGATCTTGTGCCTGCATGGAAAAGGCTATGGAAAAATTATGGCAGCTATAAAATTCATGGTTAAGAGTGCTTATTTAAGAGTGCTTATTTAATAGGGAAGGCTGTCAAGCCAAGGATAGAGCTCCTTTATCCGTCTGACAGCCTTTTCAACCTCCTCCTGTGGATATTCGTAGGGCAGTAGTTTACCGCTGAGAAAGTCATCGTAGGCTTGCATATCAAAGTGTCCATGCCCACAGAGGAGGAAGAGAATCGCCTTCTCCTCCCCCCTTTCCTTGCATCTGAGAGCCTCATCGATGACGGCCTTGATGGCATGGGCAGGCTCAGGGGCAGGTATCGTGCCCTCGCCTATTGTGAATAACCTTGCTGCATCGAAGACCTCCACTTGGTTATATGCCCTCGTCTCCACCTTTCCTTCGTTGACCAATATGCAAAGTGTAGGAGCCTTTCCATGGTAACGCAATCCTCCAGCATGGATTGGTGGTGGTATGAACTCATGGCCTAGCGTGTGCATCTTAACCATTGGAGCCAGTCTTGCCGTTTCTCCATGGTCGTACATGTAGACGCCCTTTGTGATGGATGGGGCAGCCGTAGGCTCGACGGCGATGAACCTCACATCCTTTGGAGCCTTACCAGAAATGACATCGTAGTAGAAGGGCCAGAAGAGCCCTGAGAAACTACTGCCCCCGCCTATACATCCACATACGATGTCTGGATAGTCGTTCGCAAGCTCGAATTGCTCCTTGGCTTCTAAGCCCACTACGGTTTGATGCGTAAGAACATGGTTAAAGACGCTTCCTATGCCATAACGGGTATCATCGTGGGTCAGGGCATCCTCGATGGCCTCGCTAATGGCGATGCCTAGACTTCCGGGATTTTTGGGCTCCTTTTCTAGGATTTTCCTACCAGCCTCTGTCTTTTCGCTCGGACTAGCGTATACATCAGCGCCCCACAGCTCCATCAAAACCCTTCGATAGGGCTTCTGTTGATAGCTAGCCTTCACCATATAGACCGTACATTTGAGACCGAAAAGCATGCATCCAAAGGCTAGTGCCGAGCCCCACTGACCAGCCCCAGTTTCAGTCGTCATCCTTTCAATACCTTCCTTCATGTTGTAGTAAGCCTGGGCAACGGCTGTGTTGGGCTTGTGGCTTCCTGGAGGGCTAACGCCCTCGTACTTATAATAGATTCTAGCCGGTGTCTTCAAGAGTCTCTCAAGGCCAACAGCCCTGTAGAGGGGGGTTGGCCTCCAAAGCCTATAGACTTCCCTAACTTCCTCTGGAATCTCGATCCAACGATCTTGGCTTGTCTCTTGGGCAAGGATGCTTTTAGGGAAGATCCTTGGAAGGATTCCGACACCTGGACCCCTGATCTTAGGATCTATCGGAGGTGGAAGGGGTTTCGGAAGATCCGGAAGGATGCAGTACCAATGTTTGGGAATTTCCTCCTCATCAAGGATGAATTTTCTTTTGATCACTTTCTTCACCAAGATATGACGTACGAGTTTGAAAGAAAAGTAGTAAGATATATTTAAGTCTTATGGGTACAAAAATGTACATTTATTATTTTCGTTCGCTATTTTTGGAAAAGGCTTAAAGGCACTTGATCTGGAACCCCGCTTAAATGCCTGAGGGCATCTCCGACGCCATAGGAAACGATGGCCCCGATAGTACCCAAGGCTGCAAACTTAAGGCCCGTTTTGATGGAGCTTTCACCGCTCAGATGACCTACGTACCTTCCTAGGAGGAAGAGGGTAACATTGCCTATGAGAAAAGTAAAGGCAATAGCTGAAAAGAGGGGTAGAAAAGCGAAGGGCATCATTAAGAGGAGGAGGGCTAAGAAGGTCGCTCCCAAGGATAGGAATCCGCTCATCCAAACCTCTTTTCGAGAGTGGATCCTTACCTTTTTCCCATGCTCAACCGTCTCATGGATCTGGACTCCCCTCTCTGTAGACTGGGAGATGAAGAATCCGATGGAGTTTCCGAGGGCGTCGGCTATTCCACCGATGATACCGGAGATTACTACAAATCTAACATCTTGGGTAGCCTCGGCTACACCTATTATGATCCCCAAGAAACATATGATTCCGTCTGCTAAGCCGAAGGCTGCACCTTCCAAGCCATAGCCTTTCTCACTGCTTCCTTCTTTTTCGCCTTCGTCCCTAACTTCGTCTTTTGACATCTTCAAATCAGCTCAAAAAGCCTCAAATTTTCGGCAGCCAAGCTTATAGGGATTTCGGTTTTCTGATAAAACGGCTTAGATGGAAAGAAGTGGGTTAAAGCTTTTCATAGCTACCTTATCCGGACTTTTTGTGGCCAGTAGATGATACATTATTAAAATAGGACTGATGGGTAAAGAAGGGAGGGAGGGAAAAGGAAGAAGAAAGGAAAAAGAGAAAGATAACATCTATGTGAAGGGGATCCTATGAAAACTATGGAAACGCCTAAGCTGCTATGGAGGCCCCATAAGGGTTATCCCCTATTAAAAATGGAAAATCCTGGCTTGAAATATTCGGAAGATGATAGAGGTTCCCCATGGCTTTGACAAAAATATGGGAAAAAAGGGCAAAGGTCGTAATCCGTGGGATGCGCATCGATGACCTACCCGAGGTTTTCCACCTAGGAGAATCCCTCTTTACTAGGGATTTTCTACCTCTTCTTTATAGAACTTGGGACGAATACGAAGTGACAAGCCTTTTCAGCAATAACTCAGAGCTTTGCCTCGTGGCTGAGAGGAGTGGGAAGATCGTAGGCTTTGCCATGGGAACGACCGTGGAGAAGGCTGGAAGCCCTTGGAAATACGGCTATCTAGTTTGGTTGGGAGTTGAGAAGGCATACCAGAATCGAGGAATCGGAAAGAAGCTTTACAGGGAAATGGAGAGGCGGATGCTTAAGCTTGGAGCGAGGATGATCATAACGGATACGGATGAAAGCAATGAGCCAGCCATTAGCTTCTTCGAGAAAATGGGGTTTTCGAAGGCCAGAGGACACCTTTGGCTCAGTAAAACCCTAAAGAGGAGACAAAGGGAGAAGAAAGGAGGGGAGGGGGAAGGAGAGGTAAGAGGCGTTGGTAGTGGAGGGAGCGAAAAAACGGAAAGGGGAGAAGAAAAATAAATCGATGGAACGGCTTCTGTGGAAATGAGCCCCGATCAACGATCTCCACACTTTTCATGTTGGCTATGAATTCTTCTTTGCAATTTCAAAGCCTTCGAGGAAAAACCTTGGTAAGGTGAAAAGGGCCCTATGAAGCTCTGGCGTGTAATAGCGGGTTTTAATCCCCCTCTCCATCATCCTTTTCACCAAGGCCCTTCTAGAAACCTTTAGAGGATCAAGGCGCTTAGATGCCATAAGGAAGCACCATAGGGATCCAAAGGACGGAATCCCGACAAGGTACGGCCTGACTATGGGAAAAAGGGATGTGAGGATACTGTAACAAAGGATAGGTGAGGGCCCTTCTTTCCAATGGAACATTGCCGAACCAGCTTGAAGGGAGATCACCCCATCATCCGTCAAAGATCTTTTCGCGAGTTCGTAGAAGGGCTTGGAATAAAGTTCCTTGGAAGGCCCTCTGGTTGGTTCCGTGAGGTCTATAAGGATTCCATGGAATTTCCTAGGAGGATCCTCCAAAAAAAGTCTCCCGTCCAGATGAAGAAATTTCACCCTTGGATCATCGAAGGATCCTCCATGAACTTCGGGCAAAAGCCTCCGACAGGCTTCGACGACCTCCCGATCGATATCCACAAGAAATACTTCCTTAACGCATGGATGCTTTAGGGCTTCCCTCAGGGCACCCCCATCTCCTCCGCCTATAATGGCTATTCTAGAGGGTTTTGGGTGTGTGAAAAGGGCGGGATGCACAAGAGCTTCGTGATAGACCCATTCGTCCATCTCGACGAGCTGGATATCGTCGTCTATGACGAGAACCTTGCCGAGGGTTTCGTTCTTAAAAATTTTTACCATCTGGTAATCCGTTTTCCGAGAGTAAAGGAGGGCGTCGATTTTCAGAAGGCGAAGATATGCCTCACTCACCTTGTCGATATGCCAGTCCTTAAGCAGAAGCCCTTCCTTCAATATCAACGCCCCTCTCTATCTTGATGACCGTTGTCTGCTTTGGCTTAAAGGCTTCTTCAATGACTTTAAGTGCCTTTGCTGGGTCCCCTCCACAAACAAAGATGTCCAAGGCTGCGAACCCATATTCTGGCCACGTATGAACGGAGATATGGGACTCTTTGATGAGGAGGACGGAGCTTACACCATAAGGCTCAAATCTATGGGTTGTTACGCCGATCACCTGAAGCCCGGCCTCCTCGGCGGCCTTCTTAAGTGTCTTTTCGATTAGGGCATCGTCCTTGAGGGCATCCCCTTGGCAAAGGAGTAGATCTGCGACAATATGAATACCCAACCTCATTCTTGAACCCCGTAAAAAGAGTTGATTTGGAATTATAAGAATCTTTCTAGCCTTTTTCTAGACTTGAATTTTATAAAATTAGAGAAAAATAAGTCTAAAAACAAAAGATAATTAAAAACTTAAAGATTTCAAAGTTTAATCTTTAATAAATGCTTTTTTCTTAAGTATCGTTTAATGCGAAAGAAGAAAGACACGTTGACGAAAGGCTCTTAGCGTAGATAAATTCAATTTATATGAGAAATTCTTAAAATTATTGAAAAATAGGATATTTTTGAATTTATCTGATTTTTTCAGAATAAAATTGGTTATTATTTCTTTTTCTTCCGCCTCTTTCATTTGCTTCCTTTCTTTGGCATTTGTCTGACCTCCTCTTCAAAATTTCTTTTTATTTGTGTATTTAAATCTTATGTCATTACTTCTTTGAAAAATTGCGTTAAAATTTCGCTTGAAAGGGAAAAATACTCCTAAATTATTTTATTATTCTCTTTCAGGGTTTAGATAAAGACTGAAAATGCAAATAACCCTCCAATATCAGCTCTATTGCTAGAGCTGATATAAAAACAGCCATGATCCTCGCTATTAGCTGGGAACAAGTCCTTCCGAGAATCTTGTAGATAGGTTCTATGAAGCGAAGGACCAGCCAAATGATTACGAAGTTTATCAAAACTGCAAGGTGGCTAATGAAGGCCCCATCAGCCTGGAGGGGTTACAAGGGTGGTTGTCATGACTCCAGGACCAACAAGGAGAGGGAAAGCTATGGGAACAACTCCCATATCCTCAGGTCCGTTGCTTTTCTCATGCTAACCCCCAGAGAGCAGGATCCTTATAGCTATGATGAGAAGAAGGATTCCTCCAGCCATCATGAGACTGTAGAGCTTGACACCAAAAATCAAGAGAACCTGTTGTCCTGCCAAGGCAAAGGTTATGAGTAAAAGAAAGGTGATCCAGCTAGCCATATGGAAGATCCGCTTCCTCTCTTCCTGGCTTAACTTTTCTGTCAAACCGATAAACAAGGGTAGTTTCCAATGGGATCTATGGTGACGAAGAGGGAAATCGTTGCCTTTAGGATCTGAGGAAGGATGCTGCATAGTTTCTCGACAATGGTTAGGGACAAGGCAATCATCCTAGCCAGGCTTAGAATTCGAGATTGTTCGCTTAAAATTTTGATTTGTCCCTAACCTGGAACATTTCTTCAATCATACTTCTCATCTTGTCTATTGTAGCAGTGTGTTTGTTAATGGATCAACAAGGATGACTTGAAAAGCCAAGGTTTTATCTCTATCAACAGCAGCCTTAACTGCCAGCTCTTGGACATTGATATTAGTCCTTAGGGCTGCGCACTGGGGAGGAAGGTTGTCCATATGATAAGGAAGTTGATACCTCTAAGGAAATTGCAGAAGAATAAACTCGGCTATGCTTGATATCATTCGTTTTTGAATTAAGGACTTCGCTCATATTAAGAAGACGTGATATGTTCCTCCTTTCATGCTTTATGCGGGGTTTCATGTCCTCAGTTAAGCCCAAAATGGGCTTATTTCCCTCAAATTTTATAGTCAGAAAAGGCATGTTGCATCATCTTAATTGATCGAAGGACTTATAGGGCATCTTTGTAAAATTTTCCACAGGAAAGTTTCCTTGTAAGCGATTAGGAAAGAAAAGGCTCCCTTATAGGTTTTTAAAGGTTGTATGGAGAGCTAATACCACCCAACACTTCGCATTACTTGAAGAAGCTCCTCACCATAGAAGGCCACGGTTCTTGCACCAAGGCGTTTCGCTGAGATTAATCTCTCTTGTTGGTCCGCGTAATTCGGATGCGTATATTCGATTTCTAGGGATATTGGAGGCTTGAAGGTCATAGGTTTGAACTTAGCAAGGCTTTCTAAAGCCTTTTTGGCACCCTGCTTTATGAGGGCCCTGGCCTTCCTTGGTGGGAGGCAAATAGCCACATTACGGCTTAAGCCTTCCTTTACTGCGACCGTTTCTACATTGCCTAATAAAGCCCTAGCCTCTTCACAAGCCTTTACACAACCAGTAACGAGGGCTATAGGTATTCCAAAGGCACCAAGGATCGAGGCATCAATGCCTATTTCTCCTACCCTGATGCCATTCAGGCGAACTTCATAGACGACTCTCGTCGACATCGTATGATCTAGGACAGCTCCCTGAGTCCCAGCCATGGCATGATAACCTATCATGAAAGCACCATCAAAGCCTTTATCCAGCCTTGGAAGCCTACAGCCTCTAGGTCCCCCAGTTATGCATTTGGCTTCCAGATGAAGCTCCTCCAAGACGAGGTTAAAACCTTGGCGGGCTCCGTGGAGATCATTGACAAGGATCTCAGAGGCCCCTGCTTCAAGGGCCCCCTCTATGGCTGCGTTCACATCCTTTGTGAGGGAAAGGCAGGCTTCTTCGTACTCTTTGCTACCTGGAGATGTTTGTTCCTCCCTCACGACGCCACTTGCCCCTTCCATGTCTGTAAGAACATAGAGGCGCATGGAACGAATCACCATAAGAGACCTTAAGCCTTTTTCTATTTGAAACTTGACGTGTGATAGGAATGTCAAAGCATTGCAAATTTCCTTTGGAAAATCGCTTCCCTCTGTCCTTCAAGAACGATAAGGATGGATCAGTCTTCCTTAGAATCCTTAACGAGGCTTCTGAGTATGATGGATGTCAAGGGCATTCAGGCTAATTTCCCTCTTGCGACATGAGGATCATGCCATAAAATTCTAGGACTCCAAACCTTTCGCTTAATGCTTTCGTCATTGAAAGCTTCATGAATTTTCAGCCTTTTTTCCTTAAACTTTAAAGAATTCTTTGAATACCCGCACATAGTTTTTTCGCCAACGATTTTTTTGATATCAGTCTTATAGCTCCTTTTTATCAATCCTTCGACGATTTTGGGGATCTCGGTGGGATCCTTTGGGATCTCGAGAACATCCCAGAACCTAACTCGCTGAGGTGGGCAACATCCAAGAGGATCCCAAGCCTATTCAGTTCTTCTACGAGCTGGACTCCAAAGATGCTGAGACCTGGCTAGCATATAGCCCAAATGGTTTCTTTCGATATGGGGCTAGTGGAGCTTATCTAAAGATAAGGCGATAGCAAAGGCACGGCGACGGCGAAGAACTCTGCATCTACGCCACCTTCGGTCCAAGATGAGTCTTGGGAAGTCCACTTGGGATCGCTCATCACGAACTCCGAGGCCGATACCATCCACAAAGATCCTATGGCTCCGTGTCGTGTCACAGTAGCCATCTATGACCAAGACATCCTTATAGATAGCTCGGGCTACTCGAAAAGATCATCCATTATAGTTCCACCTCCATCGAAGATTTGGATCGACGATAAAGAATCTTGCGATAAACCCGATGGTTAGGGATGTTTTTCGCCCCGCAGCATCCCCCTTTTTAGAGAAAGATTTAAGTCTTAATTCCATTGCTTTTAAAATAACAATGGGGTTGTAGCAATTGGTCACGGTGGTTGAGACTAAGGGTCTGACGAAGGTTTACCAGTTGAAGGGGGAAACTGTCCATGCCCTTCGGGGAGTAGATATTTCCATAGAGCGGGGTGAATACGTCTCCATCATGGGTCCAAGTGGGAGCGGCAAGACGACGCTTTTCAATATGATCGGAGGCCTCGACGATCCTACATCTGGGTCCGTCTTAATAGAGAATATAGATATTGCGAAGATGTCAGGAAAACAAAAGGCGGCTCTGCGATGCCATAGAGTTGGCTACATCTTCCAAACTTTTAACCTCATACCGGTTCTATCAGCCCTCGATAATGTTGCCCTTCCGATGATTTTTGCTGGTTTGAGCAAGGAGGAGAGGACTAAGAAGGCTACCGAGTTATTGGAAATCGTAGGATTGGGAGATCGTATTAACCATAGACCTACTGAGCTTTCAGGTGGTCAGCAACAAAGGGTAGCCATAGCAAGGGCTTTGGCAAACGATCCGGCCATCATACTCGCGGATGAGCCAACGGGAAACCTCGACCTCAACACCGGCTTCCGTATCGTCCAGCTCCTTTATAGGCTTAAGACAGAGAGGACGACGACTGTCATATGTGCAACCCACGATCTGAAAATGATCGATGTATCCGATAGAATTGCTTGGATACGGGATGGTCAAATCGAACGCATAGAGAGGCGCCAAACAGTCTCCTTAACCGCTGAAGATCTAAAGATATGATGTGTGATAGAAGCTTCTGACTTAACCAAGGAAAGCCATAAAAGGAAAGACGAAACTTATTATATTTCCCCTTAGGACATCATTTCCCGAAGGCTTGGGGAAATTAGGCTATTCTATCACATGTAAAGAATTTGGCGACCTTAGATTTGATATCTAAAAGCTCATTTTTAAGATAATAAAGCTTATTCGTTTATTCGATGGTGCTGTAACCTTAGCCTTCCACACCGCCTCCTCTACAAGGCTTAGCATGGAAAGGGGCTAGGATGCGGAGGATCCGAATGGAGCCTTTCCTAAAGCCATATGAAGCCTTACGTTATAGTAGCCTTTCCAGGCTTCAAGCCATGCGGATAAATGGCCGAAGGGACCTTCGCATTTGCATGGGAAGTGCAGTAAAGGAAAGGTCGAAGATAAGAGAAGTCCTTAAGCCTACGCTTTACTTCCTTGCTTAGCCTTTCAGGAGGCTTTAGGAGGCTTCCATCGTGGATAAGCCTTAGCCCTAGCTCCGAGTAAGGCTTTACTTTATGCCATACCATGGACCATGGAGCCCCATCGGCTACGAAACGATAATCCTTATGCCATAATTTTCCTTTCCTTAACTTAAGCTTCTTAAGGAATGGATATGCCATAACGTAAGGCTGCTCCTCTCCTCGTCCAGCTCATGTTAAGCGCTAGGATTCGCCTTGATCTTGGTTCTAAGGCAATCCATTCCATATCCATATCCAGGCTTCCATCGAATCCTCCCAGGTTTACGGTCCTCTCGGTACGGCGGAAGTCTTAGCCCTTCCCGTATAGAAGGTTTCTGAAATGACGAAATGAAAGACTTCCGAAGCGATGGAATGGACCCAACGCCGTATGGATTCTTGGCTTCTAGGAAGCCATAGGCTTATTCCATGGCTTTTGAATCCTTCCTTAAGGATAGACATGAAAGGTATAAGTATAGGATAGCCTAGGGCATAGGCTACTTCACAATCTGTCTAGGATTCCTATCCCTTTCGAAGGTTTTCATAAAGCATCGATGGAGATAAGATAGGGCTCCTCTAAGGCTTAAGGTTACAGCACCCAAAGGAGAAGAGTAAAGCTTAACTTTAAGTCTCTCATCCATTTTTTATGGAATCTTTCATTGATCATACCCTCCCATTCAAACGGGTATATAGAAAAAAATAGAACATACCGTGCGGGATTGGTCTAGTCTGGTAGGATGCCAGCCCCCCAAGCTGGCGGTCGCGGGTTCAAATCCCGCATCCCGCACTTTTTCAGCTGGTAATATAACAACGATAATATACACGCCATTACTTCAGCTTAGAAACTTAATAGAGGACTAGAAATCTCGCTTTCCTCGCCTTTTCCTCATACATGTCACATTCAAGCAACTCAACTTATCCCTCCATACCGAAGAGGACGCAGAAACTAAGCTTGTTAAGCGTTGTCTGGACACAATTCTTTGATTCAGATTGACCACTATCCGCATGAAAGAGGCTCTAAGCTTCACAAGGCTCCTCCTCTCCCTAATCCAATCCCTCACCTTCCTAGAAAGAAGGGAACCTTTCTTATCTTATCAGTCACAAGGCTTACCATCAGAAGGCCCGCCAGTATGCGGGCATCGGCAACGCAAGGCTATAAGCCTCTCATCACCCTCACAGGATTGGCTAGGATGACCCTTACATCCGCATCCTCGATCCTATCGTACAGCCTTATCCAGTGGTTTCCAATAGCCTCTAGGACAGTATTGTCTCCCTACTCTTCAGGGCCTTGATAAGCCCTGATTTCCTAGGTTAGGCTACTAGACTATGCCATGGCTCCAAATGTAAATGGTGGTAGGATTCAAGGCCATCTCAAGCTCTGAGCACGATAGTTACGTTAGCTATGATGCTAGCACTCCTTAAAGATTTGTCAGGAAGTCTAGAAATCGCAATTCGCATGGAAGTGTCGATAGGTTAGACCAACAGGACGTATGTCGCCGAGGAAGAACATCCTAACTTACCGCGAAGACAAAACTACAAAGATCCTTAAGGGAGAGGATGACCCTTTCTATGCCATGGTCGGCTCACACTATCCCCCTCACACTATCTCCCAAATCCTTTTAGAGTAGAACCTGCCCCTTTATCTCGATAACCCGGTCCTTTGGCGGCGATCCAAGAACCCTCTCCACTATTTCCTTCACAACTTCAGCGCTCGGGGCTTCCCAATCACAAAAGCCCCTTCCTTCATCATCAACGAAGGTTCCGTTGAAGTGGACATCGGGATATTCCTTCAAAACTTCAAGGAACTTGTTCCTTAGAGAGATTATTTCTTCCCTACTCAGCTTTGGCAACTTCCCCTCATCTGTATAATGGAAGACTATTACCCTAACCATAAGGCTCCCCTCTAAAGGGTTCACTAGCCATATAAAAATGATTTCGATCCGGTATTATTACTTTTCCCAATGCCTTTGCTTGACCTACATAAATAATCCTTCGCTAATAGAGTTGGCGTTGCATCCCTCTTTTCATAGTCCTTATTTCATATCCCAAGTTGCCATATTCCCTATCCTAGCTCGCAAGCTCTAGGTTTTTCCCTTTGCTACGGCCAAATAAAGGATGTCGAACTGTTAGGAATCATTTCCGTAGATCTGAAGTTTTTCACAGTAACAACTATCGTACGATGCCTTTTATTCCCTTTCCCTGAGGGGCTTATGAAAGGCATAGTAGAAGACAAGGGTTTCTAGAGGCTAAAAAATCACAGTGGTTCCGCGAGTTCCTAAGAATTCTCGATTGATGGGAAATCCCCATGAAGATAGGAATATTGAGGCATAGAGGAGTTATTTGGAGCAGAGGATCCTATAGATGGCTAGCATTGGACCAAGTCATAAGTAATAAAAAAAGATTGTGGTTAAGGCTCGGAAGCCATACTATACTATACTATAGCTAAGCTAATGGTGGGTCTCTAGGTTTCGGTACCGAAGCCTTCAACCTCGTAAGAAGGGTAGCCAAGGCCAAGGCGCCCAAAGTTGCTGAGATGCCTAAGGTTGCGAGGACGAATGCACCTGAAGACGCCATCATGATTACAGGCGAAAGGCAGGCTTCTCCGATGGCGATCGAAGTTACACTGGCGATCCAGGCTGCAAAAAGAATCTTCCATATCTTCGATTCGGCTAGCCTTCTCAACCGTTGGGAGGTGATGATGGGTATCGTAAGGATTGGACTGAAGTAGACGAAACCTATGAGGCTACTGGCTACGAGCCCCGCCATTATGACTCCCAATTCGTTGTTGAAGCTGAAAAGCCCGTAGGTCGAGGCAGAAAGGTGGAGGATCCCCATCAAGGGGTATAGAATCGTCTTCGAAACAGACCTAGCCAATGAATTTTCAGCTATGAAGCTGGCTACACTGGGGCTGAAGGAGTAGTACCAGGCGTTGAAGAGCTCCATGAACTGGCTTCCAGCGAAGGTTGAGAGGACGATCCGATCCCTGAAGCCCCTCAGATACTGGACCTCTGGTGTCAACTCCGAGCCGTACGTCGCCGTCGCGATTATGCATAGGCCCTTCTCCTTCACAGTAAAGGCTACTGCTGAGCTTGTGGAAGCCCCATGGGTTCCGCTACCTGACCAGCTGGCAGTCACGCTCCACGAGCCCTTAGGCGATGGATTCCATGTATCCGTATAGGCTCCCGCAGGAGTCGATGTAACGGTTCTGTTGAGAATCGTCCCGTCGGGCTTCCTGTAGCTCAATATCACGGTCACGGAACCTGGTGATGGCGTTATGGAGCCTGAAACGGTTATCGCGTTGCCTTCAGTTATCTCAGCCTTGGAAACGGATATCGAGATCGTCGTACCTACCTTAGTAACGGTGAAGACTGCCGTTGGTGAGGTTGCTCCAAGGTACTGGTCGTTGCCAAGCCACGAGGCTTCGACCCTCCATAGACCAACTTGGTCGGGAGTATACTCGTGATGATAGCTACCGTTCTCATAGGTTTTGACGGACTCTGTGAATTGGGAGCCATCTGGCTTTTCGTACTTCAGGGAGACTGTTATGTTGGGTAAGGCTGGCGTTATAAGCCCCATAATCCTCACTTTTCCGCCATACGGTAACGATGCGGGAGCCAGGCTGCATGTGATCGAGGTTGGGGTTTTTGGAGGTTTCGTAACCGTAAGGGTAACGATTCCTGACTCAGCGGGCTCATACTCTTCATCGCCTGGCCACATTGCTTTGAACCTATACGTTCCCTCCTCCATAGCCCTATAGGCATGGCTATAGGCTCCATCAACTAGGGTCAGCTCCGCCAGCTCAGTATAGGCTCCTCCATTCTTTGAGACTTTAAGGGAAACCTTGCCTGGCCTCGAGGGCGTGAGGCTGCCACTTAGGGTCACCCTTTCGCCAACGTAGGCCGATTCCTTGGATATGCTAAGGGATAGGGTCGCAACCTTCTTGATCGTAAGGCCCAAGACCCGCCCCCTTAGGATCCCTGAAGGGACCCTTGGAAGGACGAAGTCTACACCCGAAGTGATCTTTCCAGCCTCGCCTTGGACGGCCCTGGTTTCCTCCTCATAGCCCGGCATACGGGCAGATACGTTCAATAGAGCCTTCGTAACCCCCACGGGTAGCTTGACAGTAAGCTCGTATCGCCCCTCCTCGTCTGTCGAGGTCGTAAAGCCTTCGCTACGAACTGTGACCCCCTCCAAGGGTTTACCTTGGCTATCCGTTACCTTACCAGCCACGATGCACCAAGGTCGCCTAATACCTGGAAGGATAATCTTTACGTCCCTTGTCTCCTTACCAGCTTCCACATCCACCTCGTCTGGCGAATAGCCGTACAGATCCTCCGCGAAGGCCATCACCATGTAGGTTCCTGTTGCGAGGCCCGATTCTATCCTGAAGGTGCCATCGTACCTCGTTATGTTAAAGCCAAAGTACCCGTAGTCCGAGGTGGCTATGACAGTGGCGTTAGGTGCTGGAGTCTGATCGCTATAAACCACAAGCCCAGATATTATTCCAGATTTTTCCAGTTCGAAGTCCACATTGCCAGTCTCCTCCCCCGCCCTAACCTCAACAACCTTTGCATCCGTGATCTTCCATACATAGCCCTTTGGGAAAAGCAGGGTTACATTATAGGTTCCAGAAGCCAAGTTGTTGGCTATCTTGTACTTTCCATCGCTACCGGTAACTCCAAAGAAGCCATATGTATCGTCGGGCTGAAGGGCAAGGACGATGACTCCTGGGATAGGGTTTCCCGTTTCCTTCTCCTTCACCATGCCTGATATAATTCCCGATCTGCCCAGCTTCACCTCAATTCCTGTCGTCTCCTGTCCCTGAACGACCTTTACGCCCGTTACTTCTCCCGTCGTGTAGCCCTCGGCGAAGATGGCCCCTCCACGGAGGATGGGTACACCCATCTGGAAGCCAATACCTCCATAGGAGAAGGCTGAGGCCAAAATCTTGTATGTGCCACTCTCTAGATCCGTGTCAAAGGTAAAGGTTCCATCCGTTCCTGTGACAGAAACATTCTTAATGACTGTATCGAGGATTATGCTAACTACAGCCCCTGAAATGGGCTCACCGTCCGGACCCACTACCCTTCCCTTAACGATTCCTGAGGGCTCAAGGGTTATATCGCCAAGGTTGGTTTCCGTTGAGGCTTTTATGACAACATCGGTCAATACCTTCGAAAGATAGCCCCTCGAGCTTACGCAAACCGTATAGCTGCCATCTCCCAAGCCTTCTGTTATGATAAAGGCTCCATCGGAACCGCTCATCGCTAGGGCAAAGCCGTTATATCCCTCAACCGTGATCGTAGCTCCGATAAGGGGTTTTGTAGTTTGAGCTGAAGGGATTTGTGTGAAAGGTGAAAGCAGAAGCGCCAGAATAAGCGTTATCAAATTGAGGATTAGAAGATCCTTAACTCTCTTCAATTTTCCATCGATTTTATTTATCCAATGCTATTAATTAAAATTTATGGGCCTCATGATTTCCATTGTAAGAAGATTATTCGATTGGTTCTCTTTCCAACTATTCTTTTTCTAAGGAAGTTTCTCTCTTCTTCTCACCCTCACTCTCTTTCGCCTTCTCCCAGCTACTAGCCAGGAAGATCGATGCTAGGAACTCTAGAAGGAGGGCTGCTCCTCCAACCACAATCAAAAGCATTACAGTCGAAGAATACTCGTATGGATAGTCGTACTTGAGGATCCCGAGGACGAGGAAGCTCACCGAGGATACGAAGGTTGAGAAGCCTAGGAGACATGATGCCAAGCCCATCAAGTAGCCTTCTCGGAATCCCTTGTTCAGGAGGGGAATGGAAGCCAAGGCCAAAAGGGCCGAAGCCATGTAAAAGCCTGATATGGCTCCGATGATAAGCTTGGCTGTCCAGTAGGGTGAAAGGATCATCATAACCATTATCGTGGCAGAGGGTATGAGTAAAGCAATTCCAAGCATTGCGAGGATAACCATAGAGGCATAGATTCCCTTGGCCTTCAATTCCCAAGCCTCCCATAAGCCTTAGCATAGCATAGCCCTAGGATAGCTAAGGCTGCCAAAACCGGGGCAAAGAAGGCGATGAGGGGCTTAAGGTTCTCTAAGGAAAAGCCTATTTCCAAGCGTAAGTCGGCCTTTAGGCTTCCGAGGCTTCCCTTCCACATTAGGACAGTAAGCCAAATCGATTCAAGGCCTTGGAAGGGCTTCAAAAGGCTTCCGCCCATATCCCCGATCTTCGATAGCCCTACGCTATCCTCAAAGACGATTCTGAAACCAGAGTTTTCCAAGGATTCTGGCTTAATCTTTTCTTCCGTAATGAGGAAAAGGGTGATCTGGCTGTAGCTATCAATAAGGCTGGAGATCCTTAGGGGATAGTAGAGCTTTTTGGATTGGAACTTATAGATGAGGGGCTTAACAGTCTTTGCCTCAACTCCGATGTTTACTATGTCGAATACGAAATAGGTGAAGCCTTCGGTTATATAATCCTTCGCAACTTCCTTAAGCAACCCAAGCCAACGGCTCTCTGGAGGAGATAGCCCCTTCTCTTCCGTGTATCTTGTCGCCCAAGATATGAGTCCCTCGGCTCCGTCAGCCTTCACTACTGTAATGTCGTGGGGACCGATGGTCTCTTGGAAAATGATCTGGACGCCCTGCCTCACATCTTGGGAAGCCCTTCCATAGATGGGAGTCTTCGCCATCCCAAGTTCTGCGATATCCGATAGCCTTTGAAAAACCTCAAAATCACCTTCCTCGATTTCGGGCATAGAAGGAAGAGGAAGGATCTCTAGAGCCTTAGCAGAGTTTTTCGGAGCGTTGGAATCGTCAAGGCCTTCGATACCAGCATACCTGAAGATCTGGAGGCTTGATGATAGGATGAGGACCTCATCGCCATTCCTCCAAGCAATGGCGGCCACCTGTCCCTGCTGGTATATCATGACATCGTCTATAGGCAATACGCCCCTATCGCCTAAGGCAGGATGCGGGCTCAAGATTGGAAGGGCAAAGGTGAGGAAGAGGGTGAGAATGAAAACCCTATCGACCTTCATACCCATATTCGTATTCATATTCAGCCAAATAATTCTCATTCGATTGTAATAAACTGCATATACTGGAAAGGACTTAAAGCCACCTTGTCATCTTGAACAAACAACAGCCATAAAAGCTCAAGTAAGTATCGACCCCTCCAGCCCTCCATCTAAGCCAGAGGTTCGCTGGAAAGGATTCCATGAATAGAGATACGATAAGAAGAGGGCAGGCATGTGCTTACAAAATCCTAATGAGGGCTCAATGCCTAGCTCCTTCATCATACAGGGAAGAACCCGTCTAAAACATCTTTATAAACTCCCCATGAAGTTAGCATAGGGAAGTCCAAGGTGATCCCTTTGAATCAGAGAAGGTACTTAATGATTACGGGGCCAACGGAGGTTTCGGAAAGGGTTCTGAGGGCCTTCATGAGACCAGCAGTAAACCATCTAAACCCGAAGTTTGCCGAAGATATGGATGAAACGGATGAATTGCTCAGGAAGATCTTCCAAACGAAGAATGAGATCGTCTATTTTCCAGGCTCTGGGCGTTGCGGCCTCGAGGCCGCAGCCCTAAGCATCTTGGAGCCCGGCGATAAGGCCCTAGTCGTCCACAATGGCGTCTTCTGCCGAATGAACAGGGATATCATCAAATGCGTCGGGGGGGGATGCGGAAACCGTAGACTTCGACTGGAGAAGGGCGGCGGATCCCAAGGTTGTCGAAGAACGAGTCGTTAAGGAGGACTACAAGCTCTCGTGGTCGTCCACAGCGAGACCTCCACAGGCGTCCTGAACCCCATCAAGGAGCTTGGAGAAGTAGCCAAGAGGAATGGGCTTCTGTACATGGTGGATGCCATATCTTCAGCCGGTGGAGTCGACATAAGGACCGATGATTGGGGCATAGATCTCCTCATAACTGGCTCCCAGAAGTGCCTAGGATGCCTACCAGGAATGGCCATCATAGCCGTAAGCCCTAGGGCCTTCGAAACCATGGAAGCCAGAAAGACTCCGGCGAGGAGCTTCGCCTTCAATCTCTATAAATGGAAGCTCATGTGGGTCCCTAAGGAAAGGGGAGGGAAGGTCATATGGGGATTCAGGAGACAGCCGATTACTATGGCTACCCATATGGTCTACGCCCTGAACGAAGCCTGTAAGGAAGTCCTCGAGGAGGGATTGGAAGCCCGCTTCCATCGCCATCTAGAAGTGGGAAGGATGCTAAGGGCTGGAATTCGAGAATTAGGGCTTGAAATCTTCTGCGCCAAGGAGGAGGATGCCTCGCCTACCATTACGGGCGTCATACCTCCAGAGGGGATTAGGGACCGGGAGCTGAGGGAAATCATGTTGAAGAAGCATAACGTGGAGGTTGCCGGGGGAATGGAGGAGCTTTCAGGGAAGATGTTCAGGATCGGCCATATGGCTAACACGGCTGACGAAGCCCATGTCCTCGTAACCCTCAAGGCCCTTGAAGAAGCCCTAAAGGAGAGGGGCTATAGGCGAGCCTAGGCTAGAGAAACGGAAGCGAAGCCCAGCTCAGGATAAATCGAGGTTACGTAAATTACCTTTGTACGATTTAACGAAACCTACGTAACCTAACATAGCCCGCATAGCCTACCCAGCCTTTCCTAGTCGGGCTTATCCTTGGGCATCTGTGAGGTCCTAAAGGCATGCCTTAAGGGCTATTAAGGCATATACCCTTGCCGCCTTTAGGACCTCATCCATCTCAACGTATTCGTTTGCTGCGTGGGCAAGCTCTAAATTCCCAGGCCCGAAGACCACCGTGGGAATGCCAGCATAGCCGACGAGGTCGCTCATCTCGCAGTTAGCCTCAAAGCCAGAGATGCCAGGATCAAAACCGCAGACAGCCTTTACGGCTTCCCTAGAGAAGGCTACGATGGGCTCCTTTGGCGAAGTTTCGGCTGCTGGGTTATCGTAGACGAATTCGATCTTCGCCTTAAAATCTGAATCCTTAGCCTCGAGCTCTTGGACGATCGATAAGATCTCAGCCTTAACGCCCTCCAGCTTCTCGCCGGGAATGATACGCCTATCAACATGGATCCTGCAGGCATCGGGGACCATGTTGCGCTGAATTCCTCCGTTTATCATCGTCACAGCAAGGGAGGGATTTCCCATCAAAGGATGCTCCCTCTTCCTAAGAATAGTCTCGTCAAAGGCCTCCAATCGAAGGACGAGCCTTGCCATTTTATAGATCGCGTTTATGCCAAGCCAAGGTCTTCCAGCATGGGCAGCCTTTCCTAAGGCGGTGCATTCGATTCGACAGACGCCCTTATCGGCGATGCAAACCTTAAGGCTCGTGGGCTCGCCAACCACAGCCATATCGGCCTTCAATCCCCTTTTGATGGCTTCCTGGACTCCGATGTGCCCCCTTTCCTCGCCAAAGGTCGCCAGAAGGATGAGGTCGTCCCGAAGCTCAAGCCCAGCTTGCTTAATGGCAATGAGGGCTTCAAGCATGGCGGCAAGGCTTCCCTTCGCATCGGCGCTACCCCTTCCGTAGAGCCTTCCATCCCTCAATTCACCTGAAAAAGGGTAACAGATCCACCGCTCTCCTTCTGGAACTGGAACGACATCCATATGTCCTTCCAAGAGAAGTCTTTGTCTGCTACCATCACCCTCCTCGCT
>JAGTQN010000004.1:38016-41702 GCA_018396395.1 Candidatus Bathyarchaeota archaeon
TTGGCCCTTTTTGGAAAGGCCTCCTGAAGCTCAACCTCTATGCCATAGGATTCCAAGAGCTTCCTTATGAATTCGGAGCAAGGACCCTCGTTTCCCGGAGGATTGATGGACTGAATCCTTACAAGGGATTGGAGGTTTTCAAGGATACGTCCTTCCTTAAGATTCTTAAGAACCTCCTCGTAGCATCCCATTCTTTATCGAAGGACCATGATGGGTTTCTGGGAATTTAAATTTGCTGTCGAATAACATAGGAGTTACACTGTTGAACTGAGTGCATAGATCGAGTTTTCCCTAGCTTTTCACAATGTCTAATAATGGATAGTTTTTAAATTCTTTTCTTATCAGCTTTATAGCTTGGATGAATAGATTAGATTTCGATTTTATTTGATAAATATTTTTGGTTATTATTCAAAGTTTTTCTTATCCTTGAATATTATTTGAAGATCTACATCGCTTCCTTCGTCGAAATCCTCCCTAGTAACTTCCGAAAGAATAACTCCTACAACGCCTTCCACTCCTTCTAGCTGATTTGCGATTTGTTCTATTTTATAAACTTCTAATTGAAATTGAATTGTAGTTTTCTCCCTCCAAACTCGGTTAAATATTCTTTATGGATTTTGAGGGCTTGGGTGGCTCTTTCTCCATTTAATCCTCCATCGGGGGTGCCATAAATTCCTCAAAGCCAATCCCAATGAATCGTTAAATTTGGATGATGTGTGCTTATCCAGTTGTGACGGTTTTTATGGGCAGTCCTCGGATATTCATGAAGGTTTAGTTTTTCTTTGGAGCACATGCCTCTATCATCTGTTCTAGGTTCCTCAGACATAAGAAAGCCACGTTTGTAAACGTAAACCTTCCGTTTTTTAGTTCTTCAGTGGCTCCTGGGAAACTTTCTTCAGCGATTTCTGAATGATATAAGCTATCGCCAATCGATTGTTAATTAACAATTGTTAATTATTAAAAAATGCTTAAAATATTCTCGAAGCCTCAAGCAAGTCATGTATATACTAGGAATTGCCTTATGGCTTTTATGCCTTTCTGGTGCCCTCCTACACAAAGGTTTAAAGCCTGAAGCTCAATCTAAATCTAAATCTAAATCTAAATCTTAAGCGCCTCCCAAAACTATGATCTTTTTCAGACTTTTGGCATTCAGTATCGAAATTCTCTTTTAAAGTTAAATGGTTTCTTGAGTAAAAAAGACATTGAATTCTTGAAGACATAGATGCCTTGAAATCCATCTAATAAGGCGAAAAGGACTTGAAAGGGAGAATCTCGTCTGGATCTGAATGCAGACCCATAGCCTAGAAGGGTCTTCCTATGCGCTTCCTTTATAAGAAGAAGCCCAGTAATAAATTATGGGAATAGCTATGGGCTCCGAAGGATCAGGGCTTAGGAACAGGATTCTCGTGGCTGTGTTTTTGATAAGCCTTCTTATAGGCTTTGGACTAGGCTTTCTTTCCTATAGGATCACCCTAAGGCTTCAGAAGGAATATGTTGGGATAATAAACATTGAAGGGGTCATCGAATCCTCTTCTCATGTCCAACGATACGTCGATCTGATAAACCGAGCCTACCTCAACAAAAGTGTAAAGGCCGTTGTGCTGAGAATCGATTGCCCTGGAGGCTATGCCGACCTAGTCGAAGCCCTTTACATGGATCTCCTCGAATTGAAAAAGGAGAAGCCCCTAATCGCCTCCATCGTCTTTGCCGCATCAGGAGGCTACTACATAGCCGTGGCTGCCGAATATCTATACGCTGAGCCTACGTCCTTCATCGGCAACGTTGGAGTCATAGGCATTGCCCCTGCAACCCTCATACCCTCGGAGAGGGTCCTCGAAACGGGAGCCTATAAGGCTACAGGCTTTTCGAGACTCCTTTTCCCCTTCAACCTAACGAAGGCATTGGAAAACTTCGTTTCGGCCGTCAGGAATGGCCGAGGGGCCCGCCTGAAGATAGATGATTCGGAGCTAAGGAAGGGGCTTCTTTACCTCGGGGGCGAAGCCTTAAGGATAGGGCTCGTGGATGAGCTTGGATCCCTTCAGGCAGCCATAAAAAAGGCTGCTGAGAAGGCTGGTTTGACGAGGTATGAGGCCGTGAGCTTGGATGGGGCTTCCGCCCTCGTTGCCTACGGCCTTCAGGACTCTTCGAATCAGACCTCTACGAAGGCGAAGGAAAGGGAAAAAGCTTGGCAGGACCTGACCTTGGAAGCCCTTAACAAGGCCCATCCTCCTCCTTCCATTTGGTATATCTATCTTCCTCCGGAAGCCTTGCAAAAGGCATCCTATGCATCGACGAGCGAAAAAAACGAGACGGCGAAGGTTTTTGGAGGGGGGGAGGCGAGGGGAAGGGGACTACTCCTAGTAGACAGGTCCCATGGTAACATGGTATCTTTCTGGGAGCTTGACATTCTCATTGCTGAGCTGGCGAAGAGGAACGTAACCATCACATTCGTTCCTACATGGATGGAACTGGAAAATGCCTTGAAGGAGGCGACAGCCCTCCTTGTAGCCTGTCCCACTAGGTCCTATTCCCCTGCTGAAGTTGATAAGCTTGAAGCCTTTGTGGATAGAGGAGGCATCCTCCTCCTCATCTTTGACCCCGCTTATGAGTATTTAGCCTTAGCAGAGCTCTTCGCTCCCATAAACTCCTTGGCTACAAGGTTCGGGCTAGCCTTTGCAAAGGGCTATCTTTATAATGACAAGGATGGAGGGCACTTCGGATTCTACCGAAACATATACGTACGCTCCTTTGCTAACAGCTCCATAACCAAGGACCTGAAATCCCTGGTCTTCTTCACGGCGACGCATGTATACTCTATGGATAAGGGAATAGCTTGGACATCTGACGACACATACTCCTCAACAGCCGAGAGGAAGGGACGCTATGCCATCATGGCGCAAGTTCAACGAAACGGTACGGTAATAGCCCTTGGAGATCTAACCTTCCTCATGGAGCCCTACTGTTACGTTGAGGATAACTACAAGCTTCTTCTCAACCTCGTCTCTTTCATCACGAGCGCAAGGCTTCCCCAGGTTGAGGGAGGCAAAGAAGAAAAGCCTGTGGTCGAGGAACTGGAAGCACCCAGCCTTCCCGTAGGGACTGTCAAGGACTTCGTGGAATGGGTGGATGGTACCGAAGGATTCCTAAGATGGATTAAGGTGAGCGATTTTGAAGTGAGGGTTGAGAGGCCTGACCGAACAACCCTTTATTTCTACAATGAGAATGGATCCCTAGTCAAATGGACATCGGACGGGATGGAAGCCGTCTATGAAAGCCCCCTACCAGGCCCTCCCTTTCCCTTGGTCAAGGGAAAGGAATGGGCTTACAAAAGCGCTTATAACCTTACAATCGATGGCGAATTCTTCCATGGATGGCTCGAAGGCTATGAGTGGGTTGAAGTTTTTGAGGAAGTTAATGCCCTCGATGGCAAAGCCTACTATTGCGCCAAGGTTGGTTATAGGTTTAAGGATCAGCTCCTTAGCCTTAGAAATAGCCAGAATATAACGATTTCTACGGAGGGAAGCTATTGGATTTCTTCCGATGCAGGAACTGTGAAAGAAACGGAGAAAACTTGGTATTACGTGAACGGGGTCTTCAGGGGACTTGAGAGAAGGGATCTTCTTCTAAGATCCATCAAAAAAGGATGATGGAAGGTTCAGAAATAGCCAGTAAGATGGATGTAGGAT
>JAGTQN010000068.1 GCA_018396395.1 Candidatus Bathyarchaeota archaeon
CTTGTGGACGGGGCCCAGAGCGTCCCTCATATGCCTATCGACGTCCAAAGGCTTGAATGCGACTTCTTAGCTTTTTCTGGGCATAACATGCTTGCTCCTACGGGTATTGGATGTCTCTACATAAGGGATGGGGTTCCTTGAGGAAATAGAGCCCCCTCGATAGGAGGGGGTACAATCGAAGAGGTGACCCCTGAAAGCTATAAGCTAGCTTCAAGCCCTAGAAGGTTTGAGGCAGGAACTCCGGCCATAGCGGAAGCCATAGGGCTGGGTGCCTCCATAGATTATCTTCAAAAACTAGGAATGGAAGCCATAGCTGAGCATGAGAGGCGAATAGCTCACGCCATCTATCGGGGACTTTCTTCCATCAAGGGCGTGAGGGTCTTCGGACCTGAGGATTGGAGGCTTAGGACTGGCATCCTTTCTTTCTGCGTTGGAAATATGAATTCCCCATGATGTCTCTTTGGCCCTAGATGTTTCGAAGAGAATCATGGTGAGGTCTGGGTTTCACTGTGCCATGCCCCTACACAAGGAGGTTTTAGGAGAAAGGCAGGGTTCTGTGAGGGCTTCCACATATCTGTACAATACGGAGGAGGAGAAAGAGACTTTCATCTCCGCTGTAGAAGAAGTTGCAAGGACCTTCATTTAGAGACAAAGGATAGTCTCTTAAAACTTTCCTTCTTCTAAGGTTCCAAATACGATCGCGATTCTATCTTCGATACAATAACAATATAAGCCACAATATTGTTTGTGGCTTAAAATGAAAATGAAATCCTTATTGTTCAAAGCATAACATAAAAATAAAACCCATAGATCTAAGATCTACATCAATAGATCATTATAACCTAGTTTAACCTATGCTATAATTTTCCCCTTCAGACATCGACTTGTTGCCCCGACAACCCTGACGATCGCAGATTTTCCGAGAAGATTCTTAGAAACTTCATCGATGAGGATGGGTCTATAAGCCATATTTCGACCGATCCATTGATTTGGTTTAAGGCCAGGTTCCTCGATGATGCAGGTCCCCTCCCAACCGATCCAGCCCTCATTTCTTTCTAGGGAGACCTTCCTCGAAAGCTCTGTCAGGAGCCTGCTTCTTTTTGCCACGACCTCCGAAGGAAGCCTCGGAAGCCTTGCCGCCTCAGTTCCTTGTCTTGGGGAGAACTTCGAAATATTCACGATCTCCGGCTTTACCTTCGCCACGAATTCTAAGGTCTCCTCAAATTCCTCCTCCGTCTCCGTCGGGAAGCCCACGATCACATCCGTTGCCAATGTCCCTTCAGGGAATGTCCTTCGGAAGGCGTTTATGATCTCCATCGCATCATCCGGACCATAGCCTCTCCTCATGAGGCAAAGAATTCGGGAGCAGAAGGATTGGATCGGTATATGAAGGAACTTAAAGACCTTCTCGTTCTTGTAGGCATCTAGAAGCTCCTCTAGGAATTGCTTTACATAGGTTGGATTAGCCATGCCGACCCTAACCATAAAATCTCCCTCAATCCCAGCTACGAATCTTATAAGTTCCGGGAGGGAGCTTCCTATATCGAGGCCATAGCAGCCATTATCCTGGGAAGTAAGCCAAAGCTCCCGGCATCCTTCCTTTATAGCCCTTATGGCTTCCGAAACAATCGCCTTGGGTGGATAACTGTAAAGGCGTCCCCTTGCCAACCGGACTTGGCAGAAGCTGCATACTCCGAGGCAGCCAGAGGCTATGGGAATAATCCCCACAACAGGGTTTCTCCTTAGCCTCGGGAGCCCAAGTTTTTCCTCTGGTCCCCTTCGGATGGCTACGAACCTTTTTCCAGAAAGGGTCGATGCTACAGCTTCGGCTATCATTCCTATGGAGTTCGGTCCCAAGAGGGATGCCCTAGGATTCAAGGATTCAAGGACCTTTTCTTCAACTTCTGGCATACATCCGGCAACGATGAGGGGTTTTTCCATGGCTGATAAAGCCCTAACCCTATAACGCATTCTATTCTCCGTAGGGCCCTTTACTATACATGTGACAAGGATGTTCAAGTCGGCCTCTGAAGGCTCCTGAGAAAGCTCATAGCCGACCGAGTGGAGGATTCCTGCCATGGCTTCTGAGTCTGATAGGCTAAGGCTACAGCCATGAGCTTCGATATAGACCTTTGCCATCATAGAAGGCTTAGCCCTCCCTTCCAGCCTTCCTAAGCCCCTTGCCTCCATCTATAAAGCCCCTTGAAGCGAGGGCTTCCACGATGATCCTTGAACCTTCCTCCGGTGTTTCCTTGTCCGTTTCCACCACAACGTCAGGATTTTCGGGCTCCTCATAGGGAGCCTGGATTCCAGGCACGGTGTAAGCCTTACCTCCCATGGCAGCCTTGTAAATTCCCTTGGCATCCCTAGATATGCATACACTCAAGGGACATTTGGCATAGACTTCCATGAATTTTCCAATCTCCTGTCTTCCAAGATCCCTGTAGCGCCTTTTGTTGGCCGTGGCATCAAAGATTACATTAACACCATTTTCCACTAGAAGACGCCCTATGTAAACAAGGGCTTCATAGAAGCGGTCCCGCTCCTCTTCCGAATAGCTGGCTTGGGGTGTCAGAACCCTTCTAAGCTCGTCGGATTCGAGGATCTGAGCCCTAACACCCAGCTCCGCGAGCCTTCTAAGGACTGCCCTTGCTAAGGTTGACTTTCCGCTGGATGGAAGACCTGTAATCCAAAGGGCCCAACCTTTCTCAGGTATAGCCAATTTATGCCATCCCATCCTAGGGTTCTGGGCACTCCTTGGAAATCTTTCCGGATTTATAGGGAAGATTCGATCCACCTACTTCAATCATTCAGGCTGAGGAAGGATGCGCCTCCCTAGGGCTCCCTCAATTTCTCTAGGTAATCATCTACCTTATCAAGGTTAAAGGAATCATCATCCAAAACATTTCTCACGAAACTTAGAACCTTCCTCCGCCTTCTCGAATCCATCTCGGGATAGTAAAGTGGATGGACTATGACGAGGCCCCTGAAGGCGAAGAAGGGGGGAAGGACCCTGAGGACTTCCTCATCCCCTGTCCGACGAATATATCTTTCGAAGAAGATATGGAGGAGTTCCCTGAAGGGTTCGGAAAGGGCGCCATAGTGCCATAGGCTCAGAAAGATGTAATTAATTGCCAAGGCGGCCAGATCATCAGCTGGTTCACCATACTCGAACCTTGAAGGATCGAGGACTACGATGGAATCGTCCTCCCGGAACCTTATATTGCCAAAGGGATGGAAATCGCCATGGATCCTACGAAGTCTATGGCTTAGATACTTAATTCTGTTTCGCCACCTCACAGCCGCGACTTCGATCTCCTCGATCTCTTGGCTCGAAGTCCAAGAAAGCGATGATGGATCTGGATAGGTATCGATGACTCCCATGAGCATCTCTCCATGCCCAATAAGGTCTCGGATATGCCTCTTATAGAGGATTGGGCTTTCCCTTCGCTCGGAATGGAGGGAAACTAGGTAATCAGCAGCGATCTGGCAGCGTCTACGATCCCTTTCTATAAGGCTTCCACGCCTCCCTATGGCATGGAGATCTTGAACGTAGGGTGTACCTTCCACTTCCGTCACTTCCTCGACGAGCTGAAAAAATTCAATGGAGTCCTTAAGGCTTAGGAGGCTTCCATCGGCCTTAAGGCAAAGGACATCCAAGGACTGGACACAGGTTTTAGGAGGGGCCCTATTGAAAAGTCTATGCTGAAGGAGTAGGACAGCTGCCCTATCGCTTGCATAATCGTGTCCCCAGCCTATATCCCCCCTCAGAACCCTTAGGACAAGGTTCCGTCTTTTTCCATTAATATCGAGACTTAAAAGGAAGCCAGCTGCATGAAAACCCTCCCCCAATTTCCGAATTTCCAAAATCTTCAAAGGAACTCCGAAAAGTCGCCTGAGATGCTCCTCAAAAACTTCGTCATCAACCTTTAGCGAAAGGGGACCTACATCGAGTTTCAAGGAAGGGCACCAAGGTTTCTCTAAGACTTCAAATGCTTTAAACTTGAGGGAGAATATCCTTCGAGATTCGCTCTAATCCTAATCTAATCCTTTCAGGCTTTTCCTTTTCAAATAGGGCTGAAGGATGTAAGGATGGCATGGCTTATATAGGAAGGCTTAAGTCTCTTTAAATTTAATCTTGATAGCGCCGAATCCTAGGGGGCTCATCCTTGGACCTTCTCATCAAGGGTGGAACCATCGTGACCATGGGTAATAAGGGTATCATAAGGGATGGAGCCATCATCATTGAAGGCGACAGAATAATCGATCTTGGGAAGGCTGGGGAAATGGCTAATCGCTATAAGGGCTATGAACGCCTCGACGCCAAAGGGAAGCTCATCATTCCTGGCCTAGTGAATGCCCATCAACATGCAGCCATGAGTCTCTTAAGGGGTTATGCTGACGATCTTCCTCTCAAAGAGTGGCTGGAAGAGAAGATATGGCCCTTAGAAGCTCACCTCAAGGGCTATGAAATCTATGTAGGTGCCCTTATAACAGCCATCGAGTCCCTCCTAGGAGGATGCACGACCATCAACACCATGTATCATTATCTGCCAGACTTCAACGAAGCAAGGGCCTTCGCCGAGGTTGGCATAAGAGGAGCCATAGGTCATGTCTGCTTCTCTTGGCGAATGGATGAGGATCGTAAAGCCCTTTATAGGCTTGCTGAGGAATGGCATGGAAAAGCCGATGGTCGCATAAGGGTTACGGTGGATCCCCATTCCCCCTATACGGTCGATCCCGAGGGGCTATGTGAACT
Organism: Candidatus Bathyarchaeota archaeon; assembly: GCA_018396395.1. Taxonomy (GTDB): domain Archaea; phylum Thermoproteota; class CALKCG01; order B24; family JAGTQN01; genus JAGTQN01. The sequence goes on from JAGTQN010000068.1 coordinate 4,760, forward strand.
TCTGAAGATTTGCGAAAACCTTAACCAAAGGTTTGGAAGCCCAGAACTTCCTATTTTTGAACATATCCATCTTGCTGAGACCATGGATGAGCCCAGAAAGGTTGAGAAGGCATTCGGGAAAAAGCTCGAAGGAGGGGTTGTGGAATATCTAGATGCCCTCGGTTTCCTTAACTCCTCGGTTACTGCAGCCCATTGCGTCCATTTGGCACCTAGGGAGCCTATGATCCTCGCTAAGAAAGGCGTTAAAGTTGTTCATTGTCCTACTTCAAACCTGAAGCTAGGCTCTGGCATAAGCCCCATCCCTGAGCTTCTAAAAGCCAACGTAACTGTTGCCCTTGGAACGGATGGAAGTTGCTCCAATAATAGTTCCGATATGTTCGAGACCATGAAACTTGCTGCCCTCCTTCATAAAGGGATCCGCTTAGACCCTACCCTTATGCCTGCTGAGGAGGTTCTTCGAATGGCCACAATAGAGGGTGCCAAAGCTGTTCATTGGGAGGGTTCCATCGGTTCTTTGGAGCCTGGCAAGAAGGCTGACATAGTCATCATAAACCTCCGGAAACCCCACTTAACCCCTATGTATAGCGAGATCAGCCACTTGGTATATGCTTGCAAAGCTTCGGATGTGGATACAGTTCTTGTAAACGGTAATATAATTGTTGAAGACCGTAGGATTAAAACAATCGATCCTTACAAGGTTATGGAGATGGCTGAGAAGGCCAAAGAGGATCTTCTAGCTAGATTAAGGGGACTCGACTGACGGGGCGGCTTAAAGTTGAAGTTAGCCTTCTATGCCTCTTGAAGTTTTAAAAGGAAAGAGGAGAAAGCCTGGAAGAATTAAAGCCTTATCCTTCCATTTTTCTTCGATCACTTAATTGATGGATCCCTCTTTAGGACTAAGAGTTGTCGAAAGATTCCATTGCATGGCCTTCCCGTAAGTTTCCAATGAGACGATTTCATCAAGACGCTTTCTAGGCCTTATCGCATGAAGAAGCCTAGCTCCAAGATCTTTTCTCTCTCTGGAATAGCCTACCGATACGAGGGCTATAACCCTAAGATTCCTCGGCAATTGGAGTAAGGAAGCAAGCTTCCCTTCATCGAAGCTTCCAATCCAGCAGGTTCCTAGACCTAAACCCGTTGCTGCAATGATGAGGTTTTCAAGGGCAATGGATGTATCGATGGCATACCATCTAGGAGAGGCCTTCTCATCTCCACATCCAACTATCACTATAGGGGATTCTACCAAGAACCTACCATAGCTACAACAATTCGCGATCTTAGCCCTTTTCTCCTTATCCTTTACGATTATAAAGTGCCATGGCTGGATGTTTGCTGCAGAAGGAGCCAGCCTTGCAGCCTCTAGAAGCTGGTAAAGAAGATCATCTGGCACAGGTGTCTCCAAATAACTCCTAACGGACCGTCTCCTCCTTATGGCTTCAAGGACTTCCAAATGGATTCACCCTTTCCGAAGATAGACTCGTCTCTAGCGATTTTTAGGAAGTCATCTCCAGATAAATTTGCTTCTTTGAAAATGGAAAAAGGAAATAGAGAAAGGAAGCTTCCCTTCGAAGAGTGCCCTTCATTATCGGTTAAGGACAGCCAGTAAGGCTTTGATATACCCTACCGAATAGGCCCAATCGATCTTCCAGTTAGGCCCTTCTTCAGGATACATTGTTGGATGGTCTGGATTTAGGGCCCCATCGTATCCAACCTCCCAAAGGGTCTTGAGCACTTTAAACATGTCCATCTCTCCATCGTCCAAGGGAACCTCCTCGTAACTACCAGTCCTCGGAAGGCTACCACGGACATTCCGAAAGTGTACATGGAAGATTTTACCGCGCTTACCAAAGTATCGGATGTCTTCATAGACATCCATTCCGGCTTCATACCTCGTTCCTACGCAGTAAAGAAGGCCAAAGTTTTTGCTAGGAACAGCGTCAAGGATTCTTTGCCATCGCATAGGAGAGAAGGGACCTTCAGCAACAGGAGGATCGGTAGGATGTAGGGCTAGCTTTACTCCCCAATCTTCCGCTATGGGCGTAATTGCCTTACAAAGCTCCACGGCCCTTGACCAATGCTCTTCGGGGGGCAGTCCAGAAGGCCTTGTCATATGCACGGGTGTAGCCACAATAGGGATGGAAGCCCTTCCTAGGCACTCAATGCTCCTGCAAAGGGCTTGAACTTCCTCTTCGCCTCCCGGTTGGCCCTTCAGGAACCTACAAGGGGTTGGTAGGGATACTCGGAATATGCGAAGGCCCTCGGATCGAAGCCTATCCTTCAGCTTCTGTAGCCCCTTCTGTTCCACATAGCCATGCTCCGATATCCCTGGAAGATTATAGCTTGAGTGAACATCTATGCCGTGGGCTCCGATCTTCCTTACGAAACGAAGATAGTCGTCCGAAAGGTCCCCCTCCCTTAAGACAATCTTCATAACCATAGCCTTTACACCTTATGAACCCATGAATTTGGAAAAGGTTAAAAACTAATCTATTGAGGATACTTAACGCGAATGGAAACAGCGATCTTTTCTCGGAAAGGGTAGAGAAACTAAAAAATAAAAAAGTAAAATGTCCTAGAAGGTTCAGCCTTTTATTTGGGACGAAAAGGATTCATTTAAAGGAAGGATATGGATTTTGGAATTTTTTGGGCTTTTCTTAGGTCATAATATCCTTAGCTAGGATCAAGGGTTAGGGTATCAAAATCAAAGTTCCTTTTTAGATTTTATAAGGAAAATTTGCAGAATTTATTTGGGGGATTTCCATGCAGATCAAGGATATTCGAAGCTTCAAGCTTAGAGGTCCATGGCCCTATGGCGAAGATTTCTGGAAGGAACGCCTTGTCATGCCCCTAGACATCTATCCAAAATTCAGGAGCTATGAGGGAAGGAGGGTACCAAGACCTCCCTATCTAGAGCAAACCTTTCTTGAAATCATCACGGACGAGGGGATTTCAGGCATTTATGGACCTATAGGAAGCTCCCAGGCCTCCTTTATCCAGAATGCTTTTCGTAACATCCTCATAGGGGAAGATCCCTTTCGTATCGAGATGCTATGGGATCAGATGTACCGCTCTCAAGTCCATGGTCGGAAAGGGGAAACGATGATGGCTATCAGCGCCGTCGACTGTGCCCTATGGGACCTCATTGGTAAGGCGAAGGGGGAGCCTGTCGTAAGACTTCTTGGTGGACCATTAAAGGAAGAGATGCCGGCCTATGCAAGCACATTGGGCTGTAGTCTTGATCCCCAAGAAGTCTCTAAGGTAAGCCAAGCCTATGTGGAAGAGGGCTTCCGGGCTTTGAAATGGTTCTTCAGGTATGGACCGGGGGATGGTGAGAAAGGTATGGAGCGGAACCTTCAGCTAGTGAAGGCAGTGAGGGATGCTGTTGGTTACGAGGTAGACCTCATGCTGGACTGCTGGATGAGTTGGACTATTCCATATACGTTAAAGATGGCTAAGAGACTTGAGAGGTATGAGCCAGCATGGCTTGAGGAACCCCTCATGCCTGACGACATAGATGGTTATGCCCAATTAGCCAAGGCTTTGGAAATTCCCATCGCAGGGGGAGAGCACGAGTATACGCGTTGGGGAGCCAAGGAACTCCTCACACGCCAAGCTGTCGACATCCTCCAAATGGATGTTACATGGGCAGGGGGTATAACAGAAATGCGGAAAGTCTGTGCCTTAGCTTCGGCGTTTGGAATACCCCTCATACCGCACGCCAGCTGGACAGAACCCTCCCAACACCTCGTTTTCTCCCAAAACATCACCGTCTGCCCCATGATCGAATATCTCGTTAAGCATTCAGTAGATCAACAGGCTTTCAACAGGGAGAAGTTAAAGCCGGAGAAAGGAGTCTTTAAGGCGCCTATAAGGAAGCGAGGATTAGGTTTCGAGCCGGAGATGGAAAGGCTTGTGAGCGAAGGGAAAGCTTAATTGCCCTGTAGAAAGTTCTTTTTTGAGAAGCTTAAAAGGAAAAGAATTATATCGATTTTATGAAAGAACCTCGGAAAGGCGGGGGTAGCCAAGCCTGGTCCAAGGCGCGGGGC
>JAGTQN010000069.1 GCA_018396395.1 Candidatus Bathyarchaeota archaeon
GTTCGCCATAGGCGCCCATTCTAGGGCTGCTAAGGCCATGCCTATGGAGCTGTCATTGAGGGCTGGGCAAAAGATTGGGACCCCCTCCCTAGCAGCCGTGGCGAGGATGGAATCCCTATCTTTTAGGGCTTTTCCTAGAAGTTCCAAGAACTCCCTCGTTGAGTAGGAACGAGGCTCCAAAGCCTCCGCGAATTCCATGACAAACCTATCAGCCTCCATAAAATCCTTTTCCGAAACGTAGGTATCGTATATCCTATCGATCCCAAGCTTTAGGAGCTCATCATCCGACATAGCTCTTTTGGGCAAGTAATGATGATGGCCCAAGGATTCCAGAAGGTCGTGAGAAAGGTTGGCGCCCGTCGAAACGAGGACATCGATGATATGGAGTTCTATAAAATCCTTTATGACCTTCCTCATTCCAGCGGGAACCATGGCTCCTGCAAGGCCCATGAAGACCGTGGGCCTTTCTGGGTCCTTCAGCATTTCCAAAAGGATATTAAGGCAATGGGCGAGGCTTCGGCTTTGGAAGGAGGTTTGGCAGAAGGCTTTAAGGACATCGCTTACAGAATGTACAAAGAAGGCATCAAAATGCTTTATGGGAATCTCAAGAACTTCCTTGGGACTAGGATCCGAGAAACTATGGATCGTGGGTTTTTCTTTCTCTAAAGGAATATTTCCTTTCATAGCAAATCCATCTAATTTGGCTATAGATATTTATATTATTTTATTTAATTTTAGAAATTCTCTCGGAAGCTTCCAACCCTTTATCGGCATCGATAACCAAGGATGCAAAGCCATTTTGATTAAAGCTCCATATCTTAGTGTTTTTAATTTCATAGAGCTTTTTGCTAAGAAGGCGAACAATGAAAAACTTAGCTTAATGGAACATCTGCTGAATCCTACGGAGAGAGTGGAAGGAAAGTGGAATATTATATTATCTATTTATTATATTATCATATCGAATTATTGTAGAAGCATCTTTCTTTGGGCATACACCTCTTAAGAACCTTAATGCTATGCATAATTGCGGTTCAATCAAATTTTATTCTTAAATTTTTATGGAAAATTTTTTGTTACTTTCTATTTGAAAATTTCGTGCCACTTAGGGTTTAGCTAGCTAACGTAGCAGAAGCAAATAGACCTCGAGCATAGTCATACCCTTAGCGGATAACGTCCTTCCGACTATTCTCGTGATCCCTTTTCTATGAGAGATTTGTTCAGCCCTTTCCCTGTCATGAAACTCTACCTTGAGCTCCATGGGTTTTTCAGGTTGAAACGGAGTAAATTCTCCCGCTTTTCTCGTCACTTCGAAGGTATCCTCCTTGATTAGCCTTTGGGAAACTTTTGGATTTAGACACTGTGCCGCAAATCTACTCGTAGCCCTCTTAACCGGAACTGCGCATATGTTCTTCAGAAGATTCTGGGCTTCCCGTACGGCTGCATAATCGCCTGTTACCAAAGCCGATGGAACATGGTAATCTCCCGCCAGAGCAGCCCAAAGCCCTATCTCTCCAATGAAAATATCGTTCAACCCAACATTATCGATGGCTGTTGATAGGGTATGTGTCATAAGCCCATCGGGAGTACCAGCCATAGAATGGGCGCCTATGGCGAACATTAAGTCGAAGCCCTCGTCTAAGCCTTCAAGTTCTAGAATTCTTCGCCCTCTTATCAACTGGGCCCTTGGATCGAGGGCTTCCATTAAAATGGTTAAGGCAGCTCCATGGCCGTCCAGAACGACGACTTCTTCAGCACCAGCTTCGAGAGCACCTTCGACGGCCGCGTTAACATCACCTGTTAGAAACCTCCTATCCACATCATAGTCTTTCCCACCGAAGTCGATGTCGGACCAATGTCCAGCTACTCCAGTCGCTCCCTCAAGATCTGTCATAATGAATACCTTCACAATGAACCACCTAGCTTCATGATAAATTAGGAATAAAAATCGTGGAGTGGATTTCAAAAGTACGGTAGAATGCTAGACTTTGTCCATCTTGATACTTCACACAACTTTATGCCCTCTCTGCTAACCTTAAGGAGACATACTCGGGCTTATGCCTTAAGGTCGAGTGCTTTAGAGGGCTGAAAAGCCTTTATTTTACCCATGCGATTATCCCTTCGGCGGCGGGTTGGACCGGGGAGCTAGCCCTGCCCTTCACCCGAAAAGGGCTACAAGCGGGGGTCCGTTAACCTACGGGGGCGCCGACTTGAAGGGCCGTAGGCCCCAAGCCTCGGACTATGAGGCCTCGTCCCGCAGGGTTGGGTGGAGGAGAAGGCATCTCTGAAGGGAGGTGTCGATCTCCCTAACTGCCGAACCGGGCTAGGCCGGGAACGGAGCAACCCTAAGGCAGACATTCCAACGTTTGTGGGGCAACGGGGCCAAGGAAGGGCTTGGAAAACCGCGGCCTGGATGGCGGCCACCTCGGGGGATGCCGCCGCCTCGGCCTTCATTTTCCTTTTTATCTACCTTTTTCGATGTATCGTTAAAGGGAAGCCTCAATAAAATTAGTATTCGAGGTCGGGGGCTGAATCCTCGGATCGGGTGCATAGATCAACCTTGGCCAAGAAGTTGGGAATTCTAACCAGAAACGAGAGGGCTTGGTGTTCCCTACAACTAAAGCAGGCTGCTGTTAGATTCGGCCTCGAGCCCTTCTGCTTTAGCTTTTCTGACATAGGATCTGGAGTAGCCTTCCCAGAAAAGGCACCTGTAGAGGCCATGGGGACCCCCATAGACTCAGACTTTGTTGCCATCATCGTCAGACCCATAAGCGGAGGCTCCGTCGAGGAGATCTTCTTCAGGCTTGACCTTCTACATAGAATCGAGGACCTTGGAATCCTTGTTATAAACCCTCCTTTGGCAATAGAAAAAGCGGCCGATAAGTATAGGGCTCTAGCCCTCTTGGAGGATGCAGGCCTTCCAGTTCCAAAGACCTTCGCTACAGAGGATCCAAGGAAAGCCGTAGAAGCCTTCGATGCCTTAGGGGGAGATGTGGTTCTTAAGCCCATCTTCGGCTCCAGAGGAGTGGGGGTAGCCCGTATTAAAGATAGGGATGTTCTCCTAAGGATATGCCGTAGCTTGAAGTACTTCAGGCACGTGATCTATCTTCAGGAGTTCGTGGAGCATGGGACATGGGATATAAGGGCCTTCGTCCTTGGAGAAAGGGTCATAGCTAGCATGCGTAGGATTGCTGGGGGATGGAAGACGAACATAGCCCAAGGAGCAATACCTGCATCCTTCAACCTTCCTAAACAATGCGAGGAACTTGCCATAAAGGCGGCAAAGGTCTTGGGTTGCCACATTGCTGGTGTGGACATCCTCGAAACAAGGGAGAAGAAATGGCTCATAAACGAAGTGAATAGCCAGCCTGATTGGAGGGGTCTCCAGAGCGTGACGGGCTTTTCCATTGCCAATGCCATCGTAAAGTATGTCCTTTCACTTAGCATGAAAGGTAGCCTAAATGTTTGATTTTTTCCTTGGCATGGAATGATGAATGAGGAAAGGATCGATTTTCCTTTTCCTAATTTGGGTATGGATGGAAAAGCCCTAGGCTATGCCTTACGAGGATCTTCCTTTTATTGGGGATTCTTGATACCTTTAAGGGATGAAGTATGGCTTGGCGTTATGTCCTTGAATTTGGGAGGAAAGTATACTGGGTCGGCGTTAAGGATAGGAATCGAAGGATATTTGATGCCCTCATTCCCCTTCCTAGGGGTACCTCCTATAACGCCTACCTAATCGTAGGAAGCCAGAAGAATGCCCTCATCGATACTGTAAATCCTGGTTTTGAGAAGGTCCTCGAGGATAAGATAGGCAAAGTCATGAATCCAAGGGATTTGGATTATGTCATCATGAATCATGCCGAACCTGACCATGCAGGATCGATCCCATACATTCTAAAGCTAAGTGACAAGGCAAAGCTCGTGGTGAGTAAGAGGGGGGCTAGGATGGCCCAGGTTTTCTATGGTATCCCTATCGAAAGAATGCTCATCGTTTCGGATCAGGATGTCATCGACCTTGGTGATAGGAGGCTCCAGTTCATAGAGGCTCCAATGCTCCATTGGCCAGAAACGATGTTTTCGTATCTTCCTGAGGATGGAATCCTCTTCCCCTGCGACTTTTTCGGCTCCCATATTGCCGAACCAATTTACGATGATGAGGTTGAGGACTTGGTCTATCAGGCTAAGAGGTACTTTGGGGAGATTATGATGCCCTTCCGTCCCATGGCTAAAAGGGCCATGGAGAAGCTTAGAAGCCTTAATATAAGGATCATTGCCCCAAGCCACGGGCCGATCATCAGAAAGCCTCAAAGGATCCTTGAAGCCTACGAAAAATGGACGAGCGGAGAGACATTACGGAAGGCTACCCTAGCCTATGTAACCATGTGGGGAAGCACTGAAGCCATGGTTACAACCTTGACAGAAACCTTGGCATCTGAGGGATTGCAAGTAGCCCTCCATAACCTTGCAACGGCTGACCTTGGAGATTTGGCTGGAGACCTTGTCGATTCTAGAGCCATAATCCTTGCAGCTCCTACGGTTTTAGGAGGCACCCATCCTTTGGCCGCTTATGCCGCAACCTTGATAAAGGCCTTGAAGCCCCCTTCGAAGTTCCTAGCCCTCCTTGGCTCCTACGGTTGGGGAGCCGCCTCTGGGAGGCAGATGGAAGAGATTCTTGGAACCCTGAACTTGGAAGTCCTTGGCTTTGTGGAAGTGAACGGTCCTCCAACGGATGCTGACCTGAAGCGGATCGTAGATTTGGGCAAGAAGATCTCGGAAAGAATGAAGGAAGCTGATGCGAAATAAGGAAATATGGGAAGGGTTTGAGGAAAAATCTTAGAAAGGAAGAAAGGAAAGATAAAAATGCAAGAGTGAATACCAAGGGTTAACTTATACGAAGCTTGTATGATAAACGAAGGGATCTAAGAACGTGAATACCATCATGAAAATCCCGTATTGCGACTGGAAATCCCGAGAAGCCTAGCTTTTCTTTGAAGAAACCTTGAATGGCTCTTGAAATGAAAAGGAAGGAAAGGATCTGCAATCGCTTTCAGAACTCTAATACATTATGAAATACAACATTATGAAAAGGGCTCCGACCACTGCCATGGAAGCACTCATGGACGAAGCCGTTGAATATTGATTCACCCAGAAAGATGTCCTCTTTTTCATCCTAAGCCTTCATCTTCGCCCCCAACCAAAAGGTTCTTACGTATTTGGGGAAGCTATTCCAAAAAGGCGAAACCTATAAGCCTATCGAAGGATCATATTATCCGTGCCAAGAATGGATTCAAGTGAAGAAGGCCTCAGAATTTTCCAAAGTATCCTTAGCCCTTGGTACAAGTCGTTAGAGGACCCTCAGGAAACTCAAAGGCAGGTTCTTCAAGATCTAATCAGAGGGTACGAAAAAACCCTTTATGGAAAAAGGCATAATGCCTCCGAAATTGAAGGAGAGGCAGATTTTAGAGCGCATTTCCCTATCGTAAATTATCGAGAACTCAATCCCTATCTGGCGGAGGTTAGGGAAGGAAATTACTCGGCCTTTTTATCTGAACCACTCCTCTGCTGGGTTATGACTAGAGGATCTACAGGAGTTGCGAAAGTCTTGCCTGCTACGAAGACTCACCTAGAGCATATTTTTACATGCGGAGCCAGGGCGCTGATAAACCATGCCCTTAGAAAGGGGGATTTTGAGCTCCTTGCTGGAAGGATCCTAAACCTCAACTTCCCATCTTCCGTCCACAAAATCGCCAGAGATGGCACATCGGCAAGCTATGGATATAGCTCCGGAACCTATGCAAGGCTTAATCCCGCATTGAAGGATGTTAGCCTCATTCCTAGGCAAGAGGAAATCGATGCCTTGGGTCCTGGCATCGCAAAGCCAGATTGGGAAAGAAGGTTTGAACTGGCCTATCAGAAGGCAATAAACGAAGATGTGAAGGCTGCCATGGGAGTGACGCCAGTTATCCTTTCCTTTGCAAAATTTCTTAGGCGGAAATATGGAAAAACCCCTAGGGAACTATGGAATTTTCGAGCCCTCTTCTGTACAAGCGTAAGGAAAATACCCTTCAAGTACGCGCCTATACTCCAGAAATACTATGGGAAGGTTCCTGTGGTTGAGATATACAGCGCCACGGAAGGCGTTTTTGCACAACAAATCGACGAGTTGCCATACGTCGCACCAAACTACGATAAGTACTTCTTCGAAGTTGCCACAGGCCGAGGCATAAAGATGCTCCATGAACTGAAAAGAGGCGAGTGGGGAAGGCTGATAGTCTCGACCTGCATTTTTCCAAGATACGACATTGGAGACCTCATCGAGGCTGCCGGAAAAAACTATTTCCGTGTAATTGGAAGAAACAAGAATTCAACCCTCATCGAGCATAGGCTGTACAGGCTCTTCTTCGGTTGGTTCCTCTAAACCTTAGGATGTCTCCGCGCCGCCGTAACATAAGCGTAAACACCGGCGATGATAATAATAACTCCTAGGATGATGAGGAAAATGGCTCCTGCAAGCCTCGCCTCAAATACGCCGATGATTTGAAGATAGGCGATGAAGCCTATACATATCAAGATTAAGCCGCCCATTAAGGGACCTATAATCCCTAATTCCCGCTTCTCAGCCTTTTCCTGCTTCTCAGCCTTCTCAGCCTTCTCCTCCTTTTCCCCTTTTTCAGCCTTCCAAGGCATGGGAACGGGAGCTTCAGCCTCAACCTTCGCCGATTTTAAAGGTGCCCCACAAAAGGGACAAAAAGCCATTTCTTCGCCAACTTTGGCACCGCATTTTGAGCAGTATACCATGGGCAATCATTTTCATTGCAAGTAAAAAAGTTATATCCTATACATAGAAACTAGAATACCAGATATAATTTGAAAAAGGGTTCTGGACTTGCTGAAGGCGCCATAAGCGCAATTTCCGCAGGATTTTTCCTAATCATGCTCGGAATTACTTTTCTAGTCATTCCAAATCTCATCGATGGCATCATCGAATTTTTCATGGACTTCAAAATTACGAAGGTTCCAAACATGAATGTTTTCTTGCTTGCCCCTGTCCATCCCAATCGCCACCTTAAAGTTTACTCAGCCTCGGAATTTTTCAGCTTTGCTCTAGGGCTATTTCAGATAGCGATTCTCACTCTCAGGTTCGCCCTTCATTCGCCTTTAGGCAAAAAGGCCGAAACCCTCTCAAACCTTGTCTTCTGGTTGGGGACCGGCTTTCTCATACACAACCTTCTCAACGAGTTCGCAACATTGGTTATATGGTTCGCTTTCTGGGCTGCTATGATCATGCTCATCGGTGCATCTCTGGTTGTCAGGGCCTTTATCTTGACGCTAGGAAGGCTAATCCTTTAAAAAAGAAAGGAAGGGAAAGCAAAGGGAAGGAAAGGGAAGGATTAAGGAAGAATGGAGGCAGCCATTCATCCCGTTTCTTCTCTCTTTTTTCCGCAATGGGGGCAGTATAGGGCTTCTGAAGACAGTTCCTTTCCGCAATGGGAACAAAGGTTTATGACCGTCCCCCTTGCCTTTATGGATCTCAGGGGAGAAACTCCCGCAGACACAACAGTCGTTCCGGCGATACGATCTGATAGTTTCTGATGGGGATCTCCAGAAGTTGCTAGACCAAGAATCGTATCCAATAGAACGAGAATCCAGTATATCTTGCTCACGTTTCTAAGAAAGGCTGAATTTATGGAAGGTTTTTTCCCGTCCAGCCCCTTGGTTTTCAGATTCATTATTCTCTTGCCAAAGGTGGCTCCGTAATAGGCTTCAAGGAAACTGAAATATATGATGCCTAGGATTCCCATAAAAAAAGGAAAGGAAAAGGGGTTTAAAGCGGACCATGGAAAGCCTGCAGCCAAAGAAAATAAAAGCAAGGAGATCGATATTATTCCCACAACCATCAAGGCACATATGCTTATAATTATATTGTCGATGATGAAGGCTATAAGCCTCCTTATCCAATGGTCCTGAAGTTCAGGATCCCTTCCTATTCTTTCAAATCCCGTTGACATGGCTTCACCCTTACCTCGATTTTTTTTACAGGAATTTAAGTTATTCCCCTTCATCCCTCCTAGACTTCCACCTTCAAGAGGAAAAATGATGATCCTGGCATCTCGAGAAAAGATGGGAAGGATTGTGTCTTTAAAGGACTTCGTCTCTAATATTTAGAAAATGCTTTTTTAATCAATTAATCATAAAAATAAGGAAATTTTCAATTTTCTTTGTTAGATATGGATCTAAGGTTATCTTTTTTGGGTTGTGTTTTCTTGAGACGTTGAAATAGGCATATGTAAGCCAGTCTTGATTCCTTGGATTATGTTTTCCGCATGTGCCGAAACACATATCGCTTTATGTTTTTCCTATCTAATCATAGGCTTATTAGCATATGATATTGATAAAATAAACAGAGATAGAAGAACACACGCGCAAAAGATAAAGGCTACCTTGGTTTCTCTCACTCGAAACTTAGCCAAATTTTGAGAATAGGGAATCAAGATATTTTTACTGTAAATATGTAGATAGATGTATGAATAGAGATAAGCGAATGTAGAGAACTAGGTTTTTGCTTGAACACGCACCTTCTCAGCTTCTTTCTCTGCTATTTGTAATGAAACCTCATTCACTATCTCATTCAACCTCTTTACTAATGGATGTTCCTTGTTTATCCTGTACATGGTTGCTCTTCCTATCTTTCTCGAAGGCTTAACTATTTCCAATTCTTCAAGGTCTTTAAAGTTCTTGTAAAAAGCCTGTTTGCTCATTCCTAGCTCTCTTGCAACCTCGCTCTTGATGAAGTCGAAGTATGGA
>JAGTQN010000072.1 GCA_018396395.1 Candidatus Bathyarchaeota archaeon
AGGATTTCCTCGGGAAGCCTTACATCCTTAAGGCTTTCCCTAGAAAGGTCGACCTCTAGGAGCTTACCTGCGTATCCATAGGGCATTTAAACCACCTCCTCGGCCTTCTCTCCATAAAGATTATGGGCCAAGTCCGCCGTGTAGGATTCGGGTGTTCTTGCAAAGAGCTTCCTAGAAGCCCCTGGGCGCTCCACAACAGTCCAGAGGGCATCAAACTTGGCTTCTTGGCAGACCTTGGCACACTGGGGATCGCCATCGCATAGGTCGCATATTGTAGCCTTTCCATCCCCTGGATGGAGGAAGGGGACGTTTCCAGGACAGGCTTTTATACAACTACCACAACCATTACAGGCTTCCTTATCGACCATTACGGCTCCAGTCCTTGTATTGATGCTCAGAGCATTCATAGGACAAGCCTTTACGCATGGATAATCGTCGCACTGGCTACAGAGATGAGGGACTTCGACGCCTGGCACTAGGGAGAAGATACGGATCCTTGAGGCTTCAGGCCATATCTTGCCCTCGTGGCGGAGGCTGCAGACGATCTCACACCTTCGACATCCTGAGCACCGCAGAAAGTCCCTTACGATCCAAACTGTAGGTTCCTTAATGGCCATTAAAACGCCTCAGCTTCTTCTCCGACCGTTATTGGAAATAAGCCTTTCGATCACTATCACTACGCATCGAGTTACGGTTTTCCAAAGATGGAGCCATCTTCATAGGGAAGCATTCCTGAAAACTTCCTGGGTTGGTATGGGTACTTTTCGATGGCTTCTTCGTTCAGCCTTATTCCCAGTCCAGGCTCTTTCGGAACACTAATATAACCATTCTCGACCTTTAGTGGATTGAAGAGAATGTCATTATGTTCCCCTCTATGATAGCTTGCATATTCTTGGATTAGGAAATTCGGTATACATGTGTCCAATTGAACGCTTACAGCTACAGCAACAGGTCCATAGGGGTTGTGGGGGGCGATGGATATGTAGTAGGTTTCGGCCATAGCGGCTATTTTTCGGCATTCAAGGATTCCTCCAGCATGGCAAGGATCTGGTTGGGCTATGGAAACAGCTCGCTTCTCGAAGAGTTCCCTGAAGCCAAACCTTGTGTATAGCCTTTCTCCGCTGGCTATGGGTATCTTGGTAGACCTAGCCACTTCTGCCATGGCATCTACGTTTTCGGGTTGAACTGGTTCCTCGAACCAGAATGGATTATAGGGTTCCAAAGCCTTCGCCAGAGCTATGGCTGTTGATGGACTTAGGTTTCCATGCTCGTGGACCATAAGGGCTACATCCTCGCCCACGGCTTCCCTCAGAGCCTCCGTAATCCTTATAGCCCTTCGGAAGACCTCAGGCTTAACAGTTCCCCAGTGCGGCCCTTGTATTGGATCGAACTTTAAGGCTGTAAAGCCTTGCTTCACAAGCTGCCTTCCCCGCTCTGCGAATTCCTCAGGACTCTGTCCGCCTACATGGGTGTAAACCCTTATCCTATCCCGGCATGGACCGCCGAGTAAGTTATAGATGGGCTGGCCCAAGCTCTTGCCAACGATGTCCCAGAGGGCCTGCTCCAAACTGCTGGCTGCTGAGAGAACTACAGGGCCTCCTATCCAGAAGCCTCCTCGGTACATAACCTGCCAATGATGTTCAATATGGAAGGGATTCTTTCCTATAAGATATGAGCCCAATTCCCTTATGGCGGCGGTGACACTCTCCTCCTTTCCCTCAAGGGTTGCCTCCCCGAGGCCATAGATTCCTGAGTCCGTCTCGACTTTCACTATAATCCAGTTACGGGCATATCCATCGAAGACCAAGAAGGACTTTACATTCGTGATCTTCAAACTTTCACCCAAAGGGATTTTCCCTCCCTTTCTTTATTAGCTTAGCGGATCGGGAACCGCCAGTCGAAGAGGGGAAAAATGGAAGAAAACAAAGGTTCAGCATACCTATACGCCTTCATGGAACTTACTTCAAAGGATATGTTCACTCCTAAGCAGTAATTTTGTTTATTTTGTGATTTTATTCGCTAATAAAGAGGGGCTAAAAGAAGTTCATTTCATCGAATAATACTGTATCGTATAAGGTTAGATTTTTGTCTTAAGTATAGCATTCTAACGGAATACAGCAAGTCAAGGATCTTCGAGCTGATCGTTGTCCTTAAGAAGGACTTCTTAGGATACTAGTATCGTTGCCATGCTCGGAAGGATAAAGGAGAAAATTCAGAAGGTTCTAAATGCCAATGCAAAAATAGCCATTCGATTGGGCATCACACCTTCCATGATGGGACTCCTAGGGCTTGCCTTCGCTGCTTCAGCCTCCACTACCTATTATTTAAGCGACGAATCGCCGGTACTCTTATACCTTGCAGGCTTCCTCGTTTTGGCATCAGGACTATGCGATGCCTTGGATGGTTCTATTGCTAGACTTACGGGGCGGGTTTCGAAAATTGGAGCCTTCATGGATTCAATGTTGGACAGGTATTCGGAAGCCTTCATTTTATGCGGGATTATACTGGGAGGGCTTGTAGAGCTTTCTTGGGGACTTTTCGCCCTTGTTGGAAGCCTTCTCGTAAGCTATGCTAGGGCTAGAGGAGAATCCTTGGATGTCGAAATGCTTGGAATAGGCATAATGGAAAGGGCTGAGAGGCTTCTCATCATAAGCTTTGCCAGCTTCCTTCGAATCCTAAACCCTGCCATCATCGCCGTTGCCATCCTTACCCATCTTACGGTTCTCCAACGTATCCTCCATGTTGAAAGGGCTTTATCTAAGGATTCAAGCTGAAAGATGAAATAAAGGAAATAACGGGAGGATTGATGGGATTTTCCTTTAAGGAATCAACCTTTCTGGATCCCTAGGAAGAAGTGTAGCCTCCCTTATATTCGAAAGGTTGAGGAGTTGCATCGTGAACCTCTCGAGACCGGTTCCAGAGCCCCCATGGGGTGGCATGCCATACCTGAAGAAGTCGAGGTAGAAACGGAAGTCTTCTGGTTCCAGACCCTTCAACTTGCATTGTTCCTTTAACTTCTCGTACCGGTGCTCTCTTTGGCCTCCTGTCGTCAGCTCGAGCCCTTTATAGAAAAGATCGAAGGCATAGGTCCAGTCTGGCTCATTTTCCTTTCGCATGACGTAGAAGGGTCTGGAGTCCGGTGCCCAAGCATACTCAGTTAGGAAGAAGAAGTCGCTTCCTGTCTCTTCCTTAATGATGGAGGCGAGGAGTCGTTCGTGCTCCGATTCCAGATCCTCCATGTATGGAGGCTTAACGCCCTTTTCCTCAAGGATTGTATAGGCTTTTCTAAGGGTTATTTTTGGGAAGGGAGCCTCGGGCATTTCAACCTTCACCTTCAGAAGCTCGAGTTCCGATTTACATCGCCTTTGAACCTCTCCCAAGGCGAAGATGACAAGCTTCTCAAGGACTTCCATAATATCCTCAGGGCCCGATATGTAGCTCATCTCGAAGTCTATGCTTGTATACTCGCAGAGATGGCGGGGTGTGTGATGCTTTTCAGCCCTAAAGACAGGGGCTATCTCGAAGACCTTCTCAAAACCTGCGGCCATCATCATTTGCTTATAGAACTGGGGAGATTGGGCCAGATAGGCGTCCCTTCCAAAATAATCGACTTGGAAGACATTGGCACCAGATTCTGTGGCCTGGGCTACGAGCTTTGATGTATGAATCTCGATGAAGCCTTCTTCCTTGAAGAACCTATGGGCGGCATCGCTAAGAACATCCTGGATCTTGAAGATGGCATAAGACTTAGGACTCCTAAGGTCTAGGAATCGATAATCAAGGCGCTTGTCTAAGGCTGTCTTCACAATTTCAGGACGAAGGAACTCTATGGGAAGGGGTGTCTCGGCCTTTGATAGGACTTCGATTTTTGAAGGTATGAGCTCCCTTCCAAGCTTTGCGATGGGGCTTTTGACAATAAGTCCCTCGACGCATACGACACTCTCCCTTGTTAAGCTGGGGATTTGACTGAAGACCTCCTCTGGAACCTCTCCATGCTTGGCTGTGACTTGAAGAATGCCTGAACGATCCCTTAAAACAAGGAACCTTATGTTCTTCAGATCCCTTATTTCCTCAACAAATCCTGCAACGATCGCCTTACCCTTTGCATCCCTTATTGGAATCCTCCTTGCCAAGTCCAAGGCAAAGCCTCCCTTAGGATAAGAGTCCGGCGTTTCGATGGAAGGTTTAGGAATAGGTTAAGGTTGGGATTTAGGTTGAGGTTCGGGTTGGAGAGACGCCCTCTTCACCTGCCTCAATATAGCCTTGTAGTTCTCATCGGATATGATGCCTCTAGCATAGAGGATTTGGGCGGCATCCGTGATGCTCATAAGGCTTCTTAGTCTTATTCCCTCCCTTGACAGGGCAACCGACCCTCCCTCTTCCCTGTCCAGTAAGACGAGGGCATTATCAACAACGGCTCCCTCACCCCTTAGAATCCTAGCTGCCCTTAGGATGCTCTTTCCCGTTGTTATTAGATCATCTATGATGAGAACCCTTTCTCCAGGCATAAGAATACCCTCTATGGATCGCTCCCTTCCATGGGGCTTCGCTTCCTCTCGGATGTAGAGGAAGGGCTTTTCTGCTTGATAGGCGATGACGGAGGCGAAGGGGATTCCTGCTGTAGGAATTCCTGCTATCCTGTCGAAGGTATCTAAGCCTACGGTATCTTTTGCAAGCTCCAAATAGATCTCACAGATACGCTTGAAGACCTTGGGAAAGCTTGGAATGATTCTCAGATCAACATAATAGGGGCTCATCTTTCCACTCGTAAGCTTAAAGATGCCAAACTGAAGGGCTCCATGCTTAGCGAGAACCTCACATACGTACCTCCGGGCTTCATCCATCCAAGCCAACTTGACCACCCGATCAGCTTCTTCTTCCTACGACCTATGGAAAAGGCATAGGTCGGATCATTTAAGGTTTTAATTTACTAAGAAACCATAACCCATCTTAGTGGAACGATAATATCGAATAGGATCGTATAACCATTGTTTAAAGGATAAAGTTCTCGGAGAGGTTGGAGATCGCCTATGGTCGAAGTCTGGCTTCCCTATGGTGATACCGAGGTCGTGGCTAGAATACCAACTGAGCTTTTTTTAGGATCGATCGAACCTCCTCGGACTTCAGCCTCAAAGAATCCGGAAGCAGATATTCTAGAAGCAATCGAGAAGCCCCTTGGTACTCCGAGACTTTCAGACTTGATATCCCAGAGTTCAAGGATAGCCCTTATCATTGAGGATAGCCTCCCCGCACCCCTTCTCCATATTAGCGTAAGGAGGAGCATCGATACCTTAGTCAGGGCCGGAGCGAGGGAAGATAACATAACCTTGATTTTAGCCACAGGCTTTGAAGGGATGAAGGGCTTCGGAAGTATCTCCAATCTTCTAGTCAGCAATGCTGGGGCTTCTTATAGAATCCTTGTCCATAACCCTATGGATCGGGGAAATCTTCTCTCCCTCGGAGAAACGAGGCGCGGTACGAAGGTTCTTTTGAACCGCATCTTCACGGAAGCTGACTTTAAGATGAGCCTTGGAGTCATCGAACTCCATGAGTTTGCAGGTTATATGGGTGTAAGGACAAGTATCCTTCCTGGAATTTCAGGTATATCCACTATAAAGGAAAGCTTTGGCCTTCTTACAGATGAAAATGCAAGACCGGGCATTCTAGAGGGCAATCCTGTGGACTCGGAGATGTGGGAGGCTAATTCCATGGCAAAGCAAGACTTTACCCTTAGCTTCATTCTAGATCGCCATGGAAACCTTGTCAAGGCCTTAGGAGGTGAAGGTAAACGGGTTTTTGAGGATGGAGTAAAGACTTTGGATTCCATTCGTAAAGTCCCCATCGATGATATGGCTGACATTGTCCTTGTGGCAGCAGATGGAGCTCCTAAAGACAAAAGCCTGAGCGAAGCTGTCGGAGCCATCCAGAACTCCCTCGATGTCCTTAAGAGGGGGGGCTTTCTGATCCTAGTAGCTGAGTGTAGGGAAGGCTATGGAAGCAAGACCTTCTACGATTGGATGATGGGTTTCAAGGATTTCGAAACCCTTAAACGCAATATCCGAAAAGGCTACGAGTTCGGCTCCGAGAAGGCGTATATCCTTGCCAAGGCTATAGAAAAGGGGAAGGTAATCCTCGTCTCATCCCTGCCGAATTTTTATGCCCAAGAAGTCTTTAAGATTCGAAGGGCTTCAACAGTGAATGAAGCCTTAGAGATCGCTTATCATGGCATCGGAAGGAAAGCTAAGGTCCTAGTCCTCCCTTACGGAAGGAGCACTTTGCCTGTGAGGGCTAAAGCCCAAAAAGAGGAAGACGAACAGCCATTAGGATGAGAATAGGAATCGTTAAGGCTACTAGGACTTTTCGAGCAGGACTAAGACTTGAAATTCCATCCAAGCATTCGATGCTAACTGTCTTTCGAGAAAGGAGGGCTATGAGAAGTGCCATAGGCCAAAAGCCAAGGAGCAACATGACGATTATGCTTAGCCAAGTCACATATTTCTGTCTTTTTTCGCCGATGAGGGAAGAGAAGACCCTTCCTCCATCGAGTTGCCAAGCCGGCAGAAGGTTCAGGAAGTTCACGATGAAACCTATCCAACCCGCATAGGCCATAGGGTTCAGAATAAGGCTGAACGCTTCGGCGCTTGAGGGGGGAGTCCTAAGAAGATCCATAAGAAGGGTGAAGATGATAGGAACGGGTATCTCTTCAAAGGCTATGCCAGGATAGAGGGCTTCTATGCGCCTTATATGGGATGTCGGAACCAATGGGGATGTGAGAATCCCGACTGAGGCTACGAGGATTGAGGCTAAGATGCCTAACAGAGGACCGGAGAAGCCTATGTCGAAGAGGGTATCCTTGTTGGCTGGGGGCTCTTTTATGACGATGATGGCACCGAAGGTTCCCCCCACGAGGCCTGGTATAAAGTAGGGGGGAGAAGCCTTAATACCTCGGACTCGGCAAGCGATCTCATGGCCCAGCTCGTGGAGCCCAAAGATTGCCAACATTGAGAGTACATACAAAGCGACCATGATTGGCCTAGGAAAGGATGGTTGGAACTCATCCAATAAGGGGGTATCTGTTAGCATAAAACCGAACCAAGTGATTCCCACCAAGGTTAGGAGAAAAAGGGAAAGGCTCAGTAGGATCCTAGAAGAAGGCTCACCAGGGAATTTATAGATCCTTAGGATCGGTGCATCGACTCCATGCCGGAGGATGGGCATGAGACCCAAGGGCTTTAAATCCTTGTAAAGATGCTCGAAGGATTCCTTCATTCTCCCTTCCTTTTCAATAATAAAACTTGGAAGGCTCCCATAGAATTGGGCATCTAGGATTCCAAAGTGTTTTTCTACTAAGCCCTTAAGATTCTCCAATCCTAGGGAGGGAGGCTCGAAAAGGCCCTTCTCCTCTAGGGATTCACCCAATACTGTCACCGTTCCTCGGTTTACTTCGTTAAGCCCTTAATATACCCTCTTAAAAGACTTACCTCCTAATTAATGGATTTTCGCTTCTACGTTGTCGATATAGTATGGCATATAGGTTTCCCAGCGAACTGAAATGCCTAAAGCAACCCATATATCTCCGTGGGCCTGTGTTTATGCTATCGTGTAATTGAATTTTTTACACCCTTCAACTTCATTAGCGATTCCAATCACGATGAAATGTTCCTCAGTTCTGGGTCTTTGAAAGCCAACATAAGCGCATATGACGGCTCTAGTGTTTGCGAGGCTTTCATGGTCACTGTAGAAATCGAAGGATAGGCTAACTTGTATCTGAACGCCTTTTCGCACGGCTATTTTTCTTTCTATCCATATGGTTCCATCATCCTGCCGTGCGTCAATGAAAAACTTCAATGAGTATCGTCCAGAGCTTGCGACATCGGTTGAACGTGTTATATTCCATTCCACAAACCCTCCAGTGTTAGGGTCAAAAGGCACCTCAGCATCTACAACCCCACTGCCTAATCCATTTTCAAAGTCTTCTCTTTCTGTTTGCGTAGTGCCATGATGTTTAAAATACCAAACATAAAAAGCGCGGAATGTGATTGTCGCTGTGAGAATAACTATACCTGCAACTTTTATTTTCAAATCGGGCACCTCACTTGTTGCTCACAGCTTACTTCACATTTACAACCATATAATACTATGTTCTAGCACTAACTCACTGAGAACTGTCCATAAAATAGAACAAGCTGATACTGACAAGATAAGCCCACCATCCTAGTGGCGGGGCTCCCAGGCTTTTATGGATCCTTAGGTGGTTGTATCCGTATGCCAGGATATAGGCATGGCTTCCACAGCCATGATTCCCTATGGCGTTCAGGTCGTTTCGGAAGTCCCTCAGGCCCTCCTTAAGGGTCCTGAAGGAGCCCTCTATGGCATTCCTAAGCCTGAAGGTTACATGGATCCATGGAAGGTAGGCGATCCAAAGCCATGGATACCATATCATACTATACCATGGATTCCCATCTACAAGGATCTTAGGCTTATTTTCGCATACCCCAGGACCATCCTAAGGAACCTTTAGGCATCTAGGACCGATAC
>JAGTQN010000070.1:0-2422 GCA_018396395.1 Candidatus Bathyarchaeota archaeon
CTTAAATATGGCAAATTCGAGTAGGAACATAAGAGGGAGGTTATAGGCTAAGAATTTGATGGCTTTTAGCCTCCAGAAACCCTTAGGGTTCCCGTGAAGACGGACCCAACAGAGGTCTGGCGTAGGGCCATCGATGAGGGAGGGTTAACCCATCCACGGGACAGGCCTTCGGGCTGGAAGGGCTCATATAACGGCCATCCCATAGAACCTTATGATAGGTTCTGGGGATAACTTTTTCAAAGGCCTCATCCATTGAATTTTTGGACGCCTGGGACTCCCATATGGAAGAGTGCTGGCTGAGAAGGACGCAGCGTCCATCGATGACGCCCAGTTGTTAGTCGTATGGGAAACATTCCGAAGCTTCGACGCTTCGGCGTCGAAGCTATAGGCTGTTCCAGGCGTCCATAAGGAAGGGCTATAAGAAAAGGGTTGCTGGCTTGGCAAAGGATGGCTTAAAGTCCTTGGCTAGTGCTAGCATTCATCTTCGAATACCTTGCATAGAAGCTTAATTTTTATGCCTTGGAAACGAATCTAGGATACGATTCCCATGAACGATAGGGAGAGATTCCTAAGAACGATGAATTTTAAACCCGTCGATAGGGTTCCTGATTATGAGTTTGGCTATTGGGCCGAGACCATCGATAGGTGGCATATGGAGGGCCTTCCCCAAGACCAGCGCACCAACAGGGACATAGAGCTTTACTTCGGCCTTGAAGGCTGGGACTGCCACGAGAGCCTTCCTATCCGGACAGGGCTATGGCCTACACTTCCAGAGAGGATATTGGAGCAGACAGCCAGGAGGAAGGTTGTCGATGATGGAATGGGCGGCATTTACGTCTCCCTTTCCTCCTCAACACCGCCCCGTTACCTTCGCTATCCCTTGAAAAACAGGGATGACTGGGAGAGGCTTCGTCCCTTCTTCGACCCTGATACGCCAGGAAGGTTTCCCCTAAACTGGGATGAGGTTTCCCAAGGATATAAGGATCGGAGCTATACGCTGAGTGTAAGTGTTGGAAGCCTCTATGGATGGCTCAGGAATTGGATGGGCTTCGAGAATCTATCCATAGCCTTCTACAAGGACCCAGACTGGGTTGCTGAAATGATGGATACCCTCACGAACCTTTGGCTGAAAGTTCTTGATAAGGCTCTTAGAAGTGTCCAAGTGGACTGTAGCACATGGTGGGAGGATATGTGCTACAGCAAAGGACCCCTCATCTCTCCTAGGCACTTCAAGGAGTTCATGGTTCCTAGGTATAAGAAGGTTACAGACCTTTTGAGGAGCAGGGGCGTCACGATCAACATCGTAGATTGTGATGGAAGGATTACTGAACTCGTTCCTCTATGGCTTGAGGCGGGAATTAATTGTATGCTCCCTGTGGAGGCAAGGCATACGGATATCTACGAGCTGAGGGAGAGGTTTGGAAGAAGGGTCCTCCTCATGGGAGGAGTCGATAAGCTGGCCCTTATGAAAGGACCGGAAGCCATTGATGCCGAACTGAGGCGCCTGACTCCCCTCCTGGAGGAGGGGGGCTATATCCCTATGGTGGATCACAGGGTTCCACCAGAGGTTTCTCTAGAGAACTATCGCTACTATCTAAGGCAAAAGAGAAAATGGATAGGGAGACAAGAATAATATAATAAGGATATAAAAAAGAAAAGGAGACAAAGGAAGGAAGGATAAGAGAAGGGGGATAAAATAGAGAAGGGAAGCGATAGAGAAAGAAGGGACAAAGAAGGTGGGAGAAGCTAAGGCAGAGGTTGTTCGAACCTTCTTTATTTTTCGATGGAATTAGCCGACATTGAAGAGGATGGGGAAAGCTTATGGAATTGGCTGATAGGCTAAGGCTCATAACCTTTGGAGCTGAGGAGGTCCTTACGGAGGATAGGCTAAGAGATCTTCTCAGGAGCAAGGAGGGGCTCAAGGGCTATATAGGCGTCGAG
Organism: Candidatus Bathyarchaeota archaeon; assembly: GCA_018396395.1. Lineage (GTDB taxonomy): Archaea > Thermoproteota > CALKCG01 > B24 > JAGTQN01 > JAGTQN01. The sequence goes on from JAGTQN010000070.1 coordinate 1,942, forward strand.
CCATCGGGATTCTTTCACATAGGATGGATGATCTGGGCAAAAAAATTCAAGGACCTTATGGATGCGGGCGTTGATATGATATTCCTCGAAGCCACTTGGCATGCCTGGATCAACGAAAAGCTCGGCGGAAGTATGGAGAATATCCAGCTTTGTGCCAAATATTTGGAGCACTGCCTTAAAGCCCTGGGAATTCCTATGGAGAAGGTCAAGGCTGTAAGGGCTGATGAGCTGATGAGCGAGCCAGATTATTGGAGCCTCCTGATGAAGGTTGCGAAGGGATTAACCCTTTCTAGGGTCAAGCGAGCCTTGACAATCATGGGTAGAAGGGAAAGGGAGGCTTCCATGGATTTCTCGATGCTCTTGTATCCATGCCTCCAAGTTACGGACATATTCCATCTTAGGGTCGATATATGCCTCGGGGGGATGGATCAGAGGAAGGCCCATGTCCTAGCCATCGAGCTTTCAGAAAGAATCCCGATGG
>JAGTQN010000070.1:2455-6604 GCA_018396395.1 Candidatus Bathyarchaeota archaeon
TAGGCCTTGGCGGTTTTGGGGGCTTAGAGAAGGCTTCTAAGAGGGAATCTATAGAAAGCGCCAAGATGAGCAAATCGAAGCCCGAGACTTGCATCTTCATTCATGATAGTCCAGAAGATGTTGAGAAAAAGCTCCTAAACGCCTTCTGCCCCCCCGATGTTATCGAGAATAACCCTGTCATGGAGATCGCCAAGCTTATCCTTTTCTCGGAGCCATCCTTTAGCCTTGAAGTGGAAAGGGCCAGGAAGAGGGGAGGGGGCTCTGTCAAGATCCTAAGCTTCCAAGAGCTGGCTAAGCTTTACCTTTCCGGAGAAATCCATCCCCTAGACCTTAAAAGGGCCCTAGCGAAGGCACTGAACGAGAGGCTTGAGCCAGTAAGGCGATACTTTTCTGAAAGCCAGGAAGCCCATGGACTTTATGAAGCCTTGAAGAAGATAGGGATAGCCAGTTAGACCTTCCCTCTGGAGGCGAGGGAGAGCTGAGATACCAAAAGGCTTCGGAAGAAAGAAGGCTTGAGAGGCTCAAGGAGCTCCTCCAAGAGCTTTTGGAGGAGGCAGCGAGGGGCATCCCTATAATAGTGGAGGGTTTAAAGGATGCTGAGGGCCTGAGAAGACTTGGGTTGAGGGGGAAGATCATCCCCGCCAAGATGAGGCTTGGGTCTTACCTTGAAGTCGTCGAGGAAATATCAAATCATAAGGAAGTCGTCATCCTGACAGACTTCGATAGACGAGGCGAAGAGATGGCCTCCATCCTTACTGAGGATTTAGAGGGGAGGGGTGTCAAGGTAAACCTTAGCCTTCGATGGAGGATCGCAAGCCTCATTGGAAAGGATGTTAAGGATGTTGAAGGGCTAGCTAGCTACATAGCCAGACATCTTCACGATTGCGATAGGATGAATGGAGCATTCGAGGAAAAGGGCGAAGGAATCCATCTCTAAGCGAAAGAAATTGGGCTTTAAGGATACTGGATATGGTCATGCCTAAAAGGCAGGATAAAAGCCACTTTTATAGGTTTTTCAAGTTTATACTTGCTTATACCTACTATATTTCTGCTTCCTGGAAGAGTATCGTATCGTATCGCCATATGTGCAGACGCATTCGAAGTCCACCTCAATAAGCCTCCTAGCCTCATCAACCGTTCTAGCGACTGCCGGATCAAGGAACGGCAGCCCCCATGGTCGGCCGCATGCCTGGCTAGCAGGGCGGCGTCTGCTTTAAGGAGCATCAGCTAGGCTGCATCTCCCTCGACGTACGCCCTGGACGCCTAGTCGAGGAGGCCAAGGAGTTAGGCATAGAGTCGATGCGGGGTGAAAGGGCAGAGCCAGCTAGGCGATTAGGCTGGCTTCTACGCGAACAGGGTTAACCGTCAAGGCTAGCCCTGGAAACCGTCGACGCGTATGGCTTAAGCCATGCCGAGGGGGCAGGGGTCAACAGTCTTAGAGAAGTGTAATAGTGAGGCAAGGAGTTTTTCTGCTAACGATCACTTGTGAAGCCTAGTGATCGATGATGATAGGGCTTCTCCTCCCGGCAACTGGCGTACGGAAGTTTCGCCTTCCAAGGCAAAGGCCTGAGGCGATAGGGAGGGGGAGGGGGTAGGTCTGGAATGGCTTGAAAAATGCGATTAGATAAGCGATTTCTGATGCCATTTTCCATTGCTTCCTTCCTTCCATTCCAGGATCCCTAGAATCCCTTCCCCTTTCCATCTCCTTCTCCTTCCGATGCTAGGCTTTTCCCTTAGGAAGGCTGAGGCTCATGAAGGAAGCTACGGAAATTTATCCTGGAACCATGGATTTTCTCCTTTAGGGGGAGGGTAGGTTTAGGAAGGAGGGTAAGATGCCCATTTTAATGCCATCTTTCCAATGGATTAGAGAGTGACAAACATAACAAGCGTGGCGAAATGTGCCCCTATCAGCCTAGGCCCTAGCTATCCTGATCTAGATTATAGCCATAAAAGTTGCCGTGGCATAGCAACTTTGGTATGTATTTTTGCGTCGGGTTTAGAACCCATCCCTTTCATTCTTTTTCCTTCCATGCTTCCACCCTTCTATCAGATTGTGCTTAAGGGAAGAGATCATAGCGTCCAGGAAACCTATCAGAAATTAGGGACATTAGCCAAAAGATGCTGCGCCATAACATCTTTGAAGCCAGAACCCCAAAGGAAAATGGGATCCATGGGAAAAATGGGGACCTCATGAAAAAAGGGAGGCTATGGACTAAAAGGGTCCTGAAGCCTCGAATTTCAGGCAGCCAGCGGAAGAAGAAAAGAAGAAAACGAAGGGAAGGGTATTTTGCGGAGATATCTCCATTCATAGTGCAAAAGCCATTGGTGGAATAATCAGGGCATAGCCATCCCTAAGCCTTGGATAACGGTACTAATCTCAAAAAACGGAAGGTATATTTACTAGAATTGGCATAAAAGGCAGGATAAACGCCAAAGAAATGGTGTTTTAGGTTAGGTTAACCCCTTGAAAGTTTCTTTACATATGCCCTGGAGGTATTTGCGCTATGACCCATTCTGGATTAGGCTTAACGAAGTATATCATCCATGCAAGGTTCGAGGTTGAAGGAGTTGTCGAAAAGCCCGATGTCATCGGAGCCATCTTTGGGCAAACCGAGGGGCTCTTCGGCAATGAACTCGATCTGAGGGAACTCCAGAAGAGCGGAAGGATTGGCCGAATCGAGATCAACCTCAGTACAGCCAAGGATAGAACCAAGGGAACGATAAGCATACCATCCACTTTGGATAGAGTTTCCGTTGCCCTCATAGCTGCTGCCATCGAAAGTATAGACCGCATAGGTCCTTGCAATGCCCAAGTCATCCTTGAAAAGATAGAGGATGTGAGGGATGTAAGGCGAAAGGCAATTATAGAAAGGGCAAAGGCTATCCTAAAAGATTGGGAGATCAAGGCGACTTCAAGCCTTGAAGATACCCTAAAGGAGCTATTAAAGGAAGTCAAGTATCCGGAGATAGCCTCCTATGGGTCCGAGGGCCTTCCCGCCGGCCCCGATGTAGAGACATCGGACTCCATCATCATCGTGGAGGGAAGGGCGGATGTTCTCAACCTCCTCAGATGCGGCCTTCGGAACGTCGTGGCTGTGGAGGGAGTAAAGGTTCCAGAATCCATCATAGAACTGACAAAGAAGAAGAGGGAGGTAACGGCTTTATTGGATGGGGATAGAGGAGGGGACCTCATCCTGAAGGAGCTCCTTCAAGTAGCCCGCTTGGACTATGTGGCAAGGGCCCCCCAGGGAATGGAAGTCGAAGAGCTGACGCCGGCCGAGGTGCTAAGGGCCCTTGAGCGCAAGGTCCCTGTAAAGCAGATAAGGGGTAAACCTGATGCAGTGGGCGAGACCCTAAAGGGGACACCTTTGGCTGAACCGCTTTTAAGGGCGACCTTGGAGCTTCAGGACACGCTGGAAGCCATCATATTCGATGAAAGGTTCAATCCTATGGCGAGAATTCCTGTCAGTGAGTTGGCTGAAAGACTGAAGGATTTTGAGAATGCCAAGGCGATCGTCTTCGACGGAATCATCACCCAGCGTCTTGTGGACATAGCGGAGGAGAAGGGGGTGGGGCTCCTCCTAGGAGCCCGAATTTCCGATATAACAAAGAAACCTGAAAAGTTGCAGCTCAAGACCTTTTCGGAAGTCCTGGGTGCTCGGTAACAAGAGCATGAGGAGATGTAAATTAAAGGGAAAAGTGATTAGTTGAATGAGGGCATCCGATGGTTTCCAGAGCTCGAGATTGGCTTAGGCAGTCCTTAAAGGATTATGAGCATGCTAAGAGATCCCTTGAGATGGGGGATTACAAATGGACTTGCTTCGCTTCCCACCAAGCAGCAGAAAAAGCTGTTAAAGCCCTTTATCAAGCTATTGGTGTCGAGGTATGGGGTCATTCTGTTAGTAGGATGCTTGAGAACCTCCCTGAAGACCTTAGACCTCCTGGAGAACTTATCGAAGGAGCTAAGGAGTTGGATAGGCATTATTTACCCTCCAGATACCAAAACTTTCACCCAGAGGGAGCACCCCTTGACTACTACACTAAAACCGATGGTGAAAGGGCGGTAAAATGTACAGGTGAAATTATTGAATTCGTCAGAAATAAAATTACTGAAACTCAATTATGAATCACTAATGAGGCCTTGGCGGA
>JAGTQN010000070.1:6612-8719 GCA_018396395.1 Candidatus Bathyarchaeota archaeon
GAGAGGGCAGTCAAGAAAGGCGCTTTAGCGGTTATACTCATAGGTTCCCTAGCAAGAGGGGATTATACAGCATTATCCGATGCAGATATTATTATCATAGTGAGGGAGAGTAGTGAAAGACCCATGGATAGAGTTATGGAATACTTAGAGCCGAAAGCATCAATTGACATAGAACCTAGGGTCTATACAATGAAAGAAATGCAAGTTATGATGAAGAGGGGAGAAAAGATAATCGAAGAAATAGGCGAATATGGCATATTATTGAGTGGCGACAGGAGAATAATCAAGGAAATAAGGGAGGGAAAGCGAAGAGCTTAGCTGTAAACTTCCAAATAAATTTTATTCATGCACTTGAGTAAGATTTTTATAGACGGCTACTGATTTTCCGCTAGGAAATTCTCAGTTTCCTTGCTTATTTAAGAGTTTTAATCTTATTTATATGCGTAGCTGTTTTCTAGCATATCATCATTTGCATAATGAATCATGACAGCCGAAAGGATTATGCCATATTATCTATTGATTGCAAACTCTCATACTAAAGTGAGATCAACTTCAACTACAAAGCCCATGGAGCTCTTCCGCCACATCCCTCAAGCCAAGTTCCCTAAGCTTATGCTTCGTAGGAATCCCGGTTTTGACATCCCAGCCCCGAAGCTCGTAGTATTCGCTAAGGAGGCTACGGAATCTCTCCCAATCCATGGATATACCCTGGAAGTCTGGCTTCCTGAAGTAATCCGCCAAGGCCTCATCGATCTCCCTCCTTCGACCTTCCCTTACGGCAATGGCCCTCTCGAGGTTGAAGATACGCTCACCAGCCCTATCGAGGGAAGCCTCATCCATATGGATTCCCGTCACCGATGAGAAAAGCCTCGCCTCGACAGTCGTATCCCCATATCCACTTTCCGTCCTAGGAGTAAAGTGAAGTGGATATATCACGTCGCATACTACGAGGGAATCCTTCACGGCATCACGGTTCTGATTCCAGATAGTAGGCTGGGCCTTCCACTCGTATCCGCTTTCTGGGTCGACGGCTTTCTCGGATCCATAGACCCTTCTCGAGATTTCTAGCATCTGTTGCCTTGTCGATGGATTTTCGAATCTGCTCCAAAGGCTCGTTATCCTGCTAGCGTATCCATGGACCAAGGGGTCCCTCGAATCCGTAATCCATGTGAGTGCAGAAACGAGCCAGTAGGGGAAACGGGGGGCCCCATAAAGGTGCCCGTTCCAGTGGGCTTGATAGCCATGGGCTACGTGAGGAAGGTATTTTTCGCTACCCTTCCCTAGCCTTTCGGAGGCCCTAACCCAACCTTCTGCCATAATATCTCCTATACCTTCCCTATAGCTGATCTTCCTAAGGAGCTCGATCCAAAACTCAGCCTTCAAAGGCTCGAAGGGAATTCCGAAATCCTCATCCGTGAATATGTTGGCATCTCGGCACTTAGGAAGCCATCCCTGCCTTCCCCTGAAGCCGTTTACGATTTCCCAGTGATTCAGCCCGTAGCGATTGGCTGATAGGGCAGCCTCTAGAGCCTCCTCCGTGGGCTTAAGGGCCATATAGCTCCCTGAGCAACACTGTAGGCCTACGACCTCGCCCTTCGCAGTTCTGTGGATTTGGAGGCAACTGGAACCGCAAGAAGGGGTGCATGCCTTCCGCTCGAAATGCCTATCCTCAGACCTAGAACGGGGCTGGAGCCGGGGAGCCTCGCAACCAGAGCCACTGGCGTAGGCAATCTTCCTCACATGTTCGCATACCTCCAAGAATTCCTTAGGCTCGGCAATCCTTACGCCTCCCGTTCCCCTGACGGCTATGGCTTTAAGCTTCTTGGATCCCATGACGGCTCCGAAGCCCCCCTGCCCGGCGGCATTCTCGATCTCGCTATGGATGACGGCTATGCGGACAAGGTTTTCCCCTGCAGGTCCTATGCAAGCTACCTTCACCTTCTCCCCCTTCTCCCTTCTTATCCTCTTCTGGGTTTCGAAGGTATCCAAGCCCCAGAGCTCCTTCGCATCAAGGATCTCAGCCTTTCCATCCTCTATCCATAGATAGACGGGCCTATCGGAGGCCCCCTGGATGACGATACCATCGAAGCCCGCGTATTTAAGCTCG
>JAGTQN010000071.1:0-740 GCA_018396395.1 Candidatus Bathyarchaeota archaeon
GATGATATCCCTGTCTGCTTCATCTGTGAACGTTGGTAACAGCGTAACGATCCAAGGATCCCTATCACCCGCCAAATCCGGGGCTTCCATTACGATCCATCTCAGGACCCTTGGAGGAAGTTGGAGCACCCTTACTACTGTAACGACGGATGCCTCTGGAGCCTTCTCTTATTCTTGGACGCCAAGGACCGAAGAGAGCTACGAGCTGAAGGCTTCTTGGACTGGTGACGATCGGACGCATGGAACCGAGAGTAGCACAGTAAGCCTAGTCGTTCGCGCACCTCCCTTCCCAATGGAGCTTATCATCGCATTAGCTGGGGCCGTAGCTGTCGTAGCCGTAATAGCTGCCCTTCTGATGAGAAGACCTAAGAAGCCCACACCCCCTCCAAAGCCCAGGCCCACAGCCCTAAGAATCTCTGCAAACCCGACTGAGATCCTCGCCGATGGAAGGTCTAGTTCCCAGCTAACCATAGAACTCCTCGACGAAGATGGAAAGCCTATGGCTGCGGAAAGGGATACGGAGATCCTCCTATCCGCCACGAGTGGAAGGGTTGAAGGCTCCGTTGTGCTTCCGATAGGACAATCCTTCGTAATGACTGCCCTAACCTCCTCGATGACTGTTGGAAAGGTGGTCGTTTCGGCAAGTTCCAAGGATCTCAGAGGCGCCAGCGTAGAGGTCATCTTCCGAGAAAAGCGTAGATACTGTATGCACTGCGGTCAAAGGATGCTCCTCGATGCCA
>JAGTQN010000071.1:747-4600 GCA_018396395.1 Candidatus Bathyarchaeota archaeon
CCCAAGCTGTGGGAATGCTCCGCCATCAGGGGTGGACGTAAAGGTCTGTAGGAACTGCGGTTCCGTCATACCCGTGGTGGCGAAGTTCTGCAGCGAGTGTGGTGCGGGGCAACCAACATGAAGGCGTCGGATTCTTACTCTAATCGCACATACTACAGGCGAATATGGGCTCTTGGGGCCCCTATAGAAGGAAGGATTGGCTATGGCTCCAGCCGCTGCTAAGCTTGGAGACAAGGTGGTTTCTAACCCCGTAGACACGCATATAATATTAATTACTACACCATTTGGTACAGTACCAACACCAATGCCTATGCCTTTCAACGGACTGATCACTAGCGATGTCAGCAAGGATGTCTTTATCGAAGGAAGCCCCGCGGCAACCTTGGGTAGCCTTGCGATAAATACACCGCCCCATATACCCATTGGAGGCCCTTTCCAGAAGCCGCCCACCAACCAAGGAAGGATCATAAGGGGAAGTACTGGAGTCTTCATAAACGGAAAGCCCGCTGCAAGGCTTGGTGATACGGCTATCACATGTAACGATCCTGTGGATCTTCCCGTAGGGACCGTTATAGCCTTGGGAGGTAGAGTCTTCATAGGGGAAACGTGGGTATCGCTAACCCTTCCTTTTGAGGTGGTAATTACTGTACGACCTGATGGTACAGTGGAAGCTCGCTATGGAAGCTCCATCGTAATTCAGGGCTCCCAGGCCTTCGTTGACCTGACGATTGAGTCTTTAAACCGCCTTATGCGTCAACCCTCAGGTCGGCAATTGATAGAGGCAATTAACTCCAACCCTAACCAGGTAACGATCCGTGAAACCAGCAACGGCAATGTGTACAATGCGGACTCCATAGATCATGCTTATCGACAACCGGGCGATGCTCCATCCAAGGGCTCTTCCGGTGTCATAGAATACAATCCTGAAAGGACCCAGGTAGGCGATGGAGCAGAACCTTGGGAGACAAGACCTCCCGAAGTTGGCTTGCAACATGAGTTATACCATTCATATCAAGGCCAGCTGGGAACCCTTACTAGGGGAAGAGTATCGAGCGGTGAGTTCCAAGGAACGAGGAATACAGAAATGGATGCAGTAGGTTTAGGTCCCTCTTCTGGTAATCCGATGACTGAGAATGCCTTGCGCTCCGATATGCATGAACCTCCCAGAGAGAGGTACTTCGACTAGCCATGGGATTCATTCGAACTTAGGAGGTAGTCGCATGGAACAGGTGCTCTTTGAGACTCGGGTGGAACTTAAGGATGAGGGGCTCCGGGTCTGGTACCGGGTTGAGAACAGACGTCAGGCTCCTGTATACTTAGTGGATCACCTCTATCGCGAGCTTCGGTCTGGCCAGCGCATCCCTGACGAGGCCCTCTTTTATGCTATCTTTGACTCCAAAACTGGAAGGCTTGAGCTGGTCAAACGCTTCTTCCCGATCCCTGAGGGAATTGAGGTCGAGAGCCCCCACATACCCTACGTCACTCCCCTTCCCCCATCAGAGGCGAAGATGCAGGAGGCAATTCTTTCCTTACCATTGCAAGAGGATTATCCATATCGTCAATCAAGGCTGGATGCCCCTCAAATGGAAGGAGTCTCGAAGACGGTCCAAGTTATTATTGGATGCGTCTCTCATTTTGATGGCTTAAAAGTTCGGGAGCTGGTCGTTTCCGGAGGGCGTGTGTTTAAGATCTCCTACCTGGACCTTGAGAGACATCAACAGCTCCTTGAATCACCTATCATAAACCTAGCGATACCGGTGATTTATTAGCGAAGGTTTGGCGAGTATCCTCAGGCTATGCCTAATGGGGAGACACCCGCTGGAAAAGGATAGAGTAAGAAATAGAATAGGGTGAAGGAAAAGTGAAGGTTTCCTTCGAACAAGCTTCGATGTTTCTGATGCCGTCAATTCGCATCAATTGATGCGAACGATTCCACCTTTTACAGATGTGAGGGATTGCGCCTCCAAGTTAGCCATAACATTAGCCTTCATATCCAAGTTCGTCTGGCTCTCCATCTTAATATTCATAGCCTTTATCTCCAAGTTCGTCTGGCTCTCCATCTTAATATTCATAGCCTTCAGGGTTACGTCCCCCTTGGTCTCTATCGAAAGCCCATTCCCATCGGACGTGATGGAGCATGGTATTCCTCCCGCCTCTGTGACCATGTTAAGGGTTCCTGAGTTGCTCATGGCAATCTGACTCCTGTTCCCACTGCTAAGGGTTTCGATGTTCACGTTTCCATCCTTATCGAGCTGGAGCTGGCAGTAGGCGTTCTCGCCTTGCCTGGATCTGAGACTTATGTTTCCTCCAGCATCCATGGAAAGCCTAGAGCCTCCGACATTGATGTTGATTCGATTGTCGTAAATCGATATGACGACTGTTCCCTCTGGAAGCTTTATGCGAATCCTACATAGGTTGGGGTTCTTCTCATAAGGCGGCTCGTAGACGATCTCCTCCATCTTACTAAGGGGAGGCCTATCCTCGTCATTGTACAGCCTTCCTATGACGATGGGAGCGTTTATGTCGCCATTCACGAAGGCCACGAGGACTAGGTCCCCAGGGGCATGGGGAGCGTTCGCCAGTCCGATATGCTGCGTTGCGACCTGAACTCTTCTCAGAACAACGCCCCTATTCTTCAGCCTCACATCACATTGGTAGTTGTCATTATCTCCTTCTTCGGAATGGGGATAGACGGCTTCCACGATGCCTAGTTCTACAAGATGGAGCTTCTGAAGCTCGTATCGAACAATACTTTGAATAGCATCGATTAAAGTGCTCACGCCTCAACTACCTCCCAAGGCTATAAGAAGGAAGGGAAGGGAAGGAGAGGAAAAGAAAAGAAGGATACGATGAGGAAAGAATAAAGCGACGTATAAAGAGCTTCATGGTTTTAGGACCTCTTTCTCAGTAATCTCGATCCTTTCTATCGGAATCATGGGCTTCTCCATCCGCAACTCCTTCTCAAAAAGATAGAGGAGCCTAACCCCTTGAACCTTTTCCCTCGCCATTTCGCCCCCATTTTCCTCTGCCAAAGTTCTTCCGCCTAGAAGCCTTACATTAATCCCTTCCATCGCCAGTTCCTCTTCAAGGGAAAGGAAGGCCTTTACGATTCCCTCAGCCATAGAATCGGCTTTAGATCTATCCGTGCCGAAGGTATCGATGGCATATCTAGCCAAAAGCTTCAATCCCTTCACCGCCAGGGCTCCCTCATAGGAATACTTCACAAGAATCGTCTTCTTCGAAGCGGCAGGAGCCTCAGGAAACCTTATGGATCCCTCAACAAAGTCCACGAAATAGTCGATCCCTTCCTTTAGGGGAATGCCAGGGGGGCATTCCACCCGTATTCTCCCTTCCTTTAGGGGCTTATGCCTAAGCTTATAGGACGTCTGTCCCTGCGCGCTTCGCCTCTGATTCCGACCTCGATCCCGATTCCGATCCCATTCCCCTCCCGTCTCTTCCTCACCCGTTTCCCTTTCTTTATCTCCATCGATGGGGAGGCGTTCCACCTCTTCGATCATTCGATCCTCTTGGACTTCACTTAATCCAGACTTTTCGATCTTGAAGCCCCTATTTACGATGGTAACGGCTGGAAGCCTTGATGGCTTCGCCTCGATGAGGATTCTATCCTCTGGAAGATCTGCCAAGCACTCCCGAAGAACCTTTAGGATTGTATCCTCGATCTCCCTCAGCATCCCTATCCCTGCAAAAGCTTAGCGGGTATGAGCCTCGCCCTGTAATGGCTCACATTGCCTATCCTTGGCGTACAGCTGGCATCCCTGTTCCTGAAGCTGACGGAGAGGACCTCCCTCTCTGGGTTTGGATTTGTTAATCTATAGCGATACCAGACATGCTC
>JAGTQN010000071.1:4623-7059 GCA_018396395.1 Candidatus Bathyarchaeota archaeon
TGTAGGGATTCTCCGCTCCTTTTGGCCTCAACCTCGTCCGGTCGTGGACGAAGAGCCCCCCTAGAACGGCACTGGTTCCATCCATGTATTCTAGGACGGCTTCAAGGGCCTTTTTATCACCGTTCTCAGCCCCCGCCCAATAATCCAAGGATTGGAGAAGGGTTACGAGTCCGAAGGTACAGATTGTCCCCACTCCACCCCTCTCCAGCAACCACTGCTTGGTTATGAAGCCTACTATGGGAGCTTCGTAGCTCGTCGTTTCGCCCGGAATGATCTCGTTCAGGTTGTAGGATTTGCCCACGGGGCTCGTGACATTCAAAAGGGTTACTGTCTCCTCCATATTGTCCACATAATCTTTCAGTATCTGGAGCTTCCTTTCCAGCTCTTGGAGATCAGCCCTTATCGCCTCCTGCATTTTGTTCCAATCCTCGGAACGTATTAATTCCCCGGGCTTCCTAAGGATGGGTTCAAACTTCACCATACGATTCACCTCTCCCTTCCAAATTACGATTCATAATCCTGACGGTAGCCCTAACTCCCGCCGCCTTCATAGATTCCACGAAGCGCCCAATATAATCTGCTGTAAGGCCGCTTTTGCGCAAGGCTTCGGAATCGATCTGAACTTCGAAGGTGGCGGGCTGAATTCTCATCCAATCGAAGCGCACCCTAACGAAAGGAACTCCCACAGCGAAGGTATGCTCATCGAACCTAGCCTCATCGAAGACTCCTAGGAGCATACTAAGGGCTTCACCATACCTCCAAGGAGAACCCCTTCTCAAAAGGCGGGGGAATCTTAAGCTTGAGCTTGAATTAGAATTAGAATTCGACTTTTTCGTCGGCGGAGCCCCTATTGCCAAAAGGCTCGATGTCACATCCTTGTCGTTCAGGAAAGCCCCTTCCTCCGAAATCACAAGCCTATCCCCTCCAGAGAGGGTCCCTTTGAAAACTATGCCTTCACCCGTATCGAGGTTCACAATTTGGGGATCCCTTACTTCGCCCCCCTCCTCCACCAGAAGCGTAATTCGGGGGGTTTCATCCCTTATGCTATGGCTTCCTATGACCCATGTATTCCCAGCCATCACTCTAAACTCCTCAGAGGCTTCGGCAGGGGGGTTTTCTACGATTCTTACATCCATGGGATCCGATGAGCCTAGGAGGGCCCTTATGGCATCCTCTATGGCGATTACCGTTCCTCCACCCTCATACTCGCTGACGGTTCGCTTCAGGCGTGTCCTGAAGCGGGCATCATCCTCCCCTGGGATGCGCCTAGCCCCAATAAGGGTACCAAGCCTATCCAACTCATCTCCAGAAGCCGTATCAACCCAGTGGGCCTTCATCATATTCGTAACCTCCGCCTCTGTTAGATCAAGCTCCTTGCACAGGGCTGTGATAAACCTAAAGATTAGGGAGGATCGGTCCCAAGAGCGATAGAATCTTGGAAGTCTCTCCCCGACCCTCTGGATACGATCCATATTCAAACCCCTTCAGCCGTCCATATCAGTGCCTATGAGCCATCATTTTTCCCTGGTTCGAAAGCTGAGGTTTATGCTCCTCGGCCTTGCCCTTTCTTCGCTAGTGATCTCTACGTTTGCACCTTCTCGCTCGGTAACAAGGCCTCCCTCCCTGTAGGCCGTAAGCCTCACATTGGCTACGTCAAAAACGCCCTTGACGCTAAGGGCAGCCTCCACGATCCTTGCATAAAGGACATCTTCGCCTATGCCTAAAGATGAGATGTAGCCCCTCACCAAGGCTTCCAGATTCTTCGAAACTTGCTCGGAAAGGACTTCCTTTCCCAAAGTAAGGGTCAAGGAAACATCCACATAGACGCTTTTAGGTCGAGAGAACTCCACCTTTACGCCCGCGGCCCTTGTCTCGTCGATGACCCTTTGAATCCTATCGGCATCCCCCCCATCCACGATAACCCTTACGATGCCGGGAACCCCCTCTGGCATGTCCTCGACGAGGAGGGAACTTACACCTTCGACAGCCCTTATGGCGGTCTCTAGGGATTGATACGTAGCCTTGGCAGCGAACTCCAAGGCATGCCTTGCCCTCTCCCTTAACTCCCCATCCGTTTCGGCTTCCATGCCGTTCGTTAGGTCTCCCTTGTTGATGACATACTCGATCCCCATGATGGGCCTCGGCATGAGGGTTATGGTTCCTGCTAAAACGTTTCCCCAGCGTCCTGGAACGGTGCATACGATGGGCGCATCAGCCTCCCACTTGCCTTCTTCCGTGAGCCTAAGGGCAGCTTCCTCCGTTGTCGTGAATACCCGGGCTTCCTCGGGCCTCGGAGCTAGAGTGGATACCCTAGTACCCTTTGGGACGACGATCTCTCGGTAGGCTGTGTAGTCGACCCTGAAGACCGTTCTATCTTCTGGTCTTCGCCCCTCCGGAAGCCATTGAATCCGCCTCCCAGCTAGGCGATAGTCTACA
>JAGTQN010000071.1:7071-7458 GCA_018396395.1 Candidatus Bathyarchaeota archaeon
GTTATGGGAGCCCCGCCGAAGGTCCCCTCGATTCTGACGACCTCCTTTACTAAAGCCCTCTTCAATTCGTACTCTGTCGAGCCATCATACAGATGGACCTCGCCCGCGATGGCTATCTTTTCGGGTTCTGTATTCCTTCCGAAGGTGACGATTCCAGATGAGGGTTGGGGAGGCTTCCGCTTTACGCCTAGTAGCGAAACGACAAGGTCCAAGGCTTCGCCTTCTGCCGTTTCGAGGAAGCCCGAGCGATAGGCTTCCTGGAGCTGTAGGTGAACGTACTCGATCTCACGGCTTATGGCTTCGACGATGGTCCGCACGACGCTTCCTGGGTTTAGGTCCGTGATTCCTGAAGGCTTGGAAAAAACATAGGTTATGGAGAAGGCTGTT
>JAGTQN010000071.1:7547-8562 GCA_018396395.1 Candidatus Bathyarchaeota archaeon
GCCTCCCACGAAGCCCTCGACCCTCGTGATCCTAGTGACGGGTGCGTTCCTAAGCCTGTAGGAAGTCCTTACGCCTAGGTATGTGTGCTCCTCCGAGACCTCAGTTCCGACGATGGAAGCGAGGATATCGTTGGCTATCTGCCTATAGTTCTTCGTAGCCAGGGGCATTCAACCAACCTCCAAAGAGAAGGGATAGACGATGCTCAGGGTCGTAGGGCTTGCTATGGGAAGGACTGTAATCTCTATGTCAAGGCGGTGAGGTTCCAAGGAATTGGTCCTGACGTTTACAGAGATGACTTCCCTGATCCTGGGCTCCTGGGCTAGGCAGTTTAGGACGATGTTCTTAGCCCTGGCCCTCGTCCTTTCATTGTTCGGCTCGCCCAAGAGCTCGTGGAGACGGGATCCATAATCGGCATGCCCTATGTCGTAAAGCTCCCCTTCTCCTGTTGTGAGTCTATGGATAATGGCTTGGGCTAGGTTGAGTTCCCCTGAGACGAGTTCCAAGTCCCCCTCAGGGCCAACGGAAAGGTCTGCCCCAGTTTCCTCGAACCTAAGCCTAAGGTCCCTACCAAGAATAGCGTCCTTCTCAGACAATATTCTCTGTCCACCTCACCTCTTTGATCATTTCTCAATTATCTCTCGGTACTAATTTCAAAGGTCTCCCTAAAGGGAGTCAATTTTACCACTTTTTTACCACCCCTCTTCCCTTCGACCGTAGTAACGAAGCCTTTAGTATTGCTTAGATAATGCCTGACTCCGATGACTTGATAAGTACCGTTGAGTTCTTGGTTGTCAAAGCCCTTTATACTTATACCATCGCCCAGCTTGATCTCGGGGTTGCCCACCACATCGATGGTAAGGATGAACTCCCATAGATGCCTGGCCTCCTCTTCTACGATGCTCTGGGCCGCTTCTGAGCTTCTTATGGTCGGATCCTGTATGGTGATGCCAGGCATAAGGGTACCATCTACCTCTATTACAGCTCCCCACTCCCCCTTTACCTCCCGCTTCGTTA
>JAGTQN010000005.1:0-6949 GCA_018396395.1 Candidatus Bathyarchaeota archaeon
GATGCGAGGGCCAGGAGCCTCGATCCTCGAACCTTCGAGCTTCATCTTCTATGCCAGGGCGGATTAAACGTAAGGGCCTTTGTGACTGGGGAGGAAGATCGGATGGAACCTACCTTCTCGAAGATCCTTGGAAGGCGCCTTAAGTGTCTCAGGATCGATCTCTTGGACGTTCTGATGGATTAGAGGTTTTAGGCTCATGAAAGACGGGCTGTAAGTCGATGAGCTGAAGCGAAGTACAGTACCATCTCGTATTGTATAGTAAAGTAAAGCAAGTGGAAACGATAGTTTTGAATAGCAAACTTTTTCATGGAAGGAAAGAAGAAGGGGCCTCGGTGATATGAATATGAATATGTTGCCCCAAGAGAAAGAATGGTTCTTGGCTAGTATGACATGGCCCGAAGCCAAAGAGGCCCTTACGAAGGCAGACTATGTCATCATTCCTGTCGGCAGCATTGAGCAGCATGGTCCCCATATATGCCTAGGCAACGATGCCTTTACGACCTTCGAAATCGTGAAAAAGGTTGTCGAAGGGGCGTATCCGAGACTTCGCCTCGTCGTCTTACCTCCGCTATATTATGGACAAAGCGAACATCACATGGCCTTTCCAGGAACCGTTTCCCTAAGATTTTCGACCTTCATGGACCTTATCTACGATATCTGTTCGAGTCTCAAGAGACATGGAGTCCGGAGGATAGCTGTCATCAATGGTCATGGCGGAAATACTGGTCCCCTCAACCTCGTCCTTCAGTATCGAGTTAAGAAAGAACTCGGAATCCAGACTGCCCTCATCAACTGGTGGACCTATTCTGCAGATATAGGGCAACCAACCCATGCCGATAGGTTCGAGACGAGTGTTTCGATGTACCTTCTACCGGAATTCGTAAGGGAGGAAAGGATCGAGAAGCCCAGCCTAAAGCCCTACACGATCAGCATGAAGGAAACTGGCTGGAATTCGGAACTATCGCCCCTCCTCCTCAATATGGACGAAAGGACCAATACGGGAGCCCTGCTTCCAGATCCAACATTGGCTTCGAAGGATCTTGGGAAAAAGTTTGTGGAAACCGCTGTCTGCAGGATCATTTATGTCCTCGAGAAGCTGATCGCCCTAGAGCCTGCGCAGGGAACATAGGAGTCTAAGCTCGCCTTGTTTAGTTTAGCCTAGCCCACTCTAGCCTAATTTCATTGAAGCTTAGCCCACTTTCGACTCCCTTATCTCCTCCAAACCCGGATGCCATGGATTGCAAGGATGCTTTACCTTCTCTAGGGGCTCCCCCTCAATAAGGATCTCCTCGAATCGGTTCGTTCCTAGCCCCTTAGCTGCTGCCATACCTATATGGAGGATCTTACTAGGATTGAGTCCCATAATGGCCGTTCCTATGGTGTCAACGGCTACGGGATCGTAGCCTCCGATGGCCATATGGAGCTCATCGACTTGCCACTCTTCCTTGAAAAGGGTTGCCCCTGGCTTGGGGAGGGTCTTTGGATACATGACTGTAAGGGCATCGATGAGGGCTATGTTCATCCTATTGACATAGCATATGTCAACGATGGATCCAGCCAAGGTCTTAGACTGTCCGTAAAGGATGTCGCCGGGATCGTCCTTCTTCCCATGGGGTATGCCTCCTTTGGCGAACCCATAATACCTTCCAGGTGCTGTGCCCATCATGTTCTTCAGGGTCAGGGTCACTCCACTTCCCCATCCCTTCAGAACAGGAACCGAGATTACGACATCGGCCAAGGCGTGAGCCGTCCTAGTGACCCAAAGCTCCTCCAAAACATAGGGATCTGGAACCCTAACCTTCCAGGCCTCATCCCAGTTGAGGTCTACAGGACGGGCATTGTACTTTTGGGCCATCTCGACAACGCCGAACTCGAAGAAGCTTTTCCAAGTTTGGGTACCGCCGCCCCCTTCACCTATTATGATTTCGCCAGCCTTGGTCCTCTCCCTGACGGCCTTGACAGTCGCCTCAAGAAACTCAGGGCTTGTGAGGGACCCCTTCCAAGGGAGCTTCCAGAGCATGGAGAAATTAGGCTTTACGAGGACCGTATCGCCCTTTTCGATGACCCTATCCACATCGAGGGCTGAGAAGATTTCGCATACCATTTCATAGGGAGTCTTACCTTTTCTTATGCAGACCATGGATTTTCCCTCAAACTTAGGGATATTCTTCAAGCCCGACTTCGAAATAACGCCCTCCTTCGGTGCCACCAAACCTTCCACCTATGAATAGAAACGAATTCTTTCCCTATAAAATTGTGTAATCATTAGAAATGATACTTTCCTTTCTAATCCATGTTCGATTTTAGGGAATATAAAGAGCCATTCCTGATCTCATAGAAACTAAAGTATACGTCACAAGAAAATTAGGATAACTTAGCTAGGAAAAACTTTAATAGCACCTTGATGATCTAGCTAGCCGAGTGGCTAAAGCGGGTGGGTTTCCGACCCGTTCCGCTATAGAAACCCCGGTGTCGGAAAATGTTAAGCCTATACGAATCCATACAGCCCTTTTCTCGAATATTAAGCGAATTAGGGGGACTAAGGGCCCACAGCTCAAGGGCCTCTATGAAGACTGAACGCGGGGAGAAGGTGGATAGAAAGGCTTTAGGTCTTTTGATGATCTTTGCAAGCCTATACGCCCTCCTAACCATAACCTTCGCCCCCATCTCCTTCGGGCCCCTTCAACTTCGTTTGGCTGATTGTCTAATATCCCTGGCCGCCCTTTTTGGCTGGCCCCTCATCCTAGGGGTTACCTTGGGATGCTTTGTGGGCAACGCATACACGAATCTTTTTTACTTCTGGATGGGACCCTATGACATCCTTCTTGGACCCTTAGCTAACCTCGTAGCAGCTTCCATCATATTCCTTCTAAGAAAGCGTAGGCTTATGGCATGCATTATCGGCTCGATTCCCGTAGGCTTTATTGTGGGTGGTTACCTATGGATTTTCTTCCCTCCACCGGACATCTTCGGGCTAATCCTCCCTGCCTGGACGTCCATGGTATTAAGCCTCACGATAAGTAGCCTCATCGCTATTGGAGGGCTTGGTTATGGGCTTTTGAAAACCTTGAGCAAGGAGAGCATCCTTAAGCCCCTTATATCCAGAGGGCTGAGGGTTTATACGGACTCCTCCGATGGAAAGGAAGGCTAGATGCACCTTTACGCGGATTCCTTAGGCGTTTGCAAAGACTGTAGACTGGATCTTTCGGAAACCATGGATTCCTCGGAGCACCTATCCTAGGAATCGACTCCACTACAGACTTACGCTTCACGTCCACGATCCATAGGTCCCATAGTTCCCGAAAGCCAAAGGCATTATGGGCATAACCCTTGGGCATCGCTATGACATAATCGAAGGCTATGGGAGTCGCAAGGTCTGTTTGGAGCCACAGGTGGAGGAAGAGTTTTATACTTTTCCCTCGAAGGCTCGAAGAGGAAGGATGGGTTTCGCACTCTACAAGGACGAATTCCTTAAGCTCCCTGCTAAGCCGCACGGCGAAAAGGTCCGGTCTGATGGAACTCCAGCCTACCTCTGGGCATGGTGATTGGGAGGGCTCAAAATAAATATGAAAACCTCCATCCCTAAGCCTTCCATAGGCAGCCTCCTTCAAAGCGCCATGAAGTCCAGACTCTTGCCCCAAGGTAGTCTCGTCCGAAGTTTCCTTAAAGCCCTGTTTAAGTCATAGCCTATAAGATCCTTGAGTTTCTACTCCAGAAATCTTGGCTAGTCTTCACGAGCCTTAGCATCTGACAAAATGCTTTTCCAGACCTTAGAAGGAAAGGAAAAGCGAAGGAAAGATGATGGAGCCTTACTTGGATAGAATAAGTTTACGAAGCGAATGTTTTATATGATATGAGAGGCATGAAATGTTAGATTAGAAGGTAGGAGATTCCTTTGGGAAAGGCTCGAAGGGTTGTGCCTTCAAGTCCTGTGGCTCAGCATAAGCACTGTCCAATATGCGGAGAAGTCATGCAACCCGATGAGGAATACTGCTCAGCGAAATGCGAGGAAGTAGCTGCCAAACGGAGGAAAGATGAACAGAGACTCCGGATAATTTGGTATGTTCTTCTCATCGTTATGATGCTGATTCTTTTACTGCCCCTGCTTCTTCAGTACAAAGGCTTCTAGTAGGTAGATTAGAAAAAGCTTCTAAAGCCGTATCTGACAACCGATACTAAGTTAAAAATGCTGATCGAGCCAACGGCTGAATTCGATCTTTAATGTCCGTTCCATATCCGGATGTTTCTCGAGGAATTGGAGGAAGGTCCTCCTAAGCTCTACCACATCCGGATAAGCATTATCAAGGTACTTTATGAATTCCCTAACGATATCTTCTTTCATGATTTAATATTAGAAGGCAGTATCTTAAAAAATCGATGCATAAATATCTTTGAGCTTTTTTACAAGAAATATAGACTTCTGATAAAGGCGAAGGATATCTTAGGCTTAAGCTAATTAGCCTTAGGATTATGCTTAGGCTTAGGTAACACGAAAGACTTAAATGCCATAAGAAACCTTTCAGCATCGGTGTTTGAGATGAGTAAGAGGGTTATTCCAGGGGCAGTAATTGTCGGCAACCTCGTTTTTACTAGCGGTATGACAGGAGGACCTGGGAATGTAGAAACACAGATAAGAAATACTCTGAGTAGGCTGAAGGCGACTCTAGAAAGTGCAGGTACATCTTTCGAAAATGTCATAAAAGCCACCGTTTATCTGGCAGATCTCTCGGACAGAGAGCGATACCTTAACAAAATATGGCGAGAAACCTTTCCTCAGAACCCTCCAGCTAGAACATGTGTTCAAGTGGGTCTGGGACCAGGAACGGCCGTTGAGATAGAAATGGTCGCCGTTATTCCTGAAAAAGAGAAAGCATAAAAGAAAAACTGGGGAGAAAGGAAAGGAAAAGGAAGGAAGCGAGGAAAAAGGAAACCAAAGAAAAGCTATTGGCTATATAACTGAAAAATGGAATAAGCAAAAAAGAGGGAACAAAGAAGCGTATCGACGTCCCCTCTTTTCTCTATAGATCCTGACCTCATCATCTCTTTTTGGAAGAAAAGATTTTCCTCCTAGCATCGATCGGCAGCCCTGCTTTCATGTTTCTCCTCTTCTCTTCTCTTTGCCTCTAATTCTATTTTATTTATTTTACGGAGTATTTCTTTAAGGCTTTTTCATCAAGGGTTACTCCAAGCCCTGGCTTATCTGGCACTTCAGCCTCCCCATCCTTCAGTTTAAGGGATTCCTCGATGAGGTCATCCTCGCAGAGGAATTGGCTGAAAACGAAGGTTATCGAAGGAAGGATGGCCATCTTCATAGCGGCAGCCATATGGAGCCCGAAGACCTCCGCAGGTCCTAATCCTACGACTTCGATGAAAAGGGGAACCCCCTCAAAACCTGATGCCCTACCTATGGCATTCTCGGCTATGATTCCGCTTTGGAGGTTTTTTGACGCTCCCCTTTCCTCAACAACGAAATAGTCCACCATGCGCCTCTCGATGGCCGTCATGGGATTCGGTGTCCATTCGGAGCCCGAACCCCAACCCATATGCATGGCTAGAGGTATCGTGGTCTTCGCCTTTATCTCTAAGTATCCCTCAATGTTCTGTTGGGGAATGGGGCTTTCAAGGCAATGGATGTTATAGCCTTCTATCGCCTTAGCCACCTTAATGGCCTTTGAGGGCAACCAGAAGGTACAGTTGGCATCGACGATGATCTCGATATCTGGCACGGCCTTCGAGATCGCCTTTACTTGCTCCACCGGATCGTGGAATGGTCTTGCCTTAATCTTATGGGCCTTAAAACCCTTCTCATAAGCTATCGAGGCCTCCCTTGCTAAAACCTCCGGTGGGAAGCAGTGGCTCCAGTATCCCACATTCACCTTTTTCCGATATACGGGTCCGAAGAGCCTACATACAGGTAAGCCCAAGTACTTCCCCATTAGGTCATAGAGGGCTATCTGCAAAGGATAGACAGAATCGTCTAGGATAAACTCAAAGGGGCTTCGACCTATGATCCTTGGGATCAAGCTCCTCACATCAGGTCCATCAGCTATTCCAACGAGCCCATCATCTGTATGGACCTTGTAGACGAAGGTATGGGCTCCTAAAGGAGTCATCCTAGCCTTTGTCATGTCCTCACGGAGCCTTTCGACCCATGGAACTTTTACCTCAAAGACCTCCACATCTGTGATCTTCAATTTCGTACCCTCAAAAACTATGAGGCGTATCAAAAGCTTAAAAGCTTGAGGCGAAAGCTCTATGTCGCCGTAAGGTAACATTTTAATAAAAGAAGAAGGAACGAAGGAGGAAGAAGCCTTGGAAAAGGCCTTCGTTTTGGATGCCCACACCCATATAGGTGCTTCCTATCTCACATGCTACTTCACCGATAGACGTTGGACGGCCGATGAGCTTATCCGGGAAATGGACCGATGCGGCGTGGATATGGCTTGTGTCTCTGGAGGAGGCCTTCCCCATGAGATCAAGGATATGAACCGAAGGACTCTGGAAGCCGTTAAACGCTATCCTAATAGGCTCATAGGCTTTGTAAGGTTGAGTCCTAAGTTCAGCGACGTTCTTGAGGACTTGGACTATTACATCAGGGACCAAGGGTTCAAGGGAATAAAGCTCCATCCAAACCAAGATGGCTTTTGCCTCCTCAAGGAGCCTGTCCTCGAGCAGATCTACGAGAGGGCTGCCAAGTATCGGGTGCCAGTCCTCATCCATTCGGGTACTGAGCCATGGTCGGTGGCAGGCCAGTTTGCTGACCAGGCGGAAATGTTCCCAGATGTAACCTTCATAATGGCCCACTCGGGGCTGAGGAACGATAAGCATGTCTTCGACTCTGCAAAAAGGGTCAAGAACCTCATCCTCGAGACCTCCATAGGAGGGGTTAGTTCCCCAAGGGGTCTTGGGAAGGACCGTGTTGTTTATGGCCCTTTCCAGGAGAATCTGG
>JAGTQN010000005.1:6985-39969 GCA_018396395.1 Candidatus Bathyarchaeota archaeon
GGAATTCCGGGCATCTTAGCGACGAGGAAGCGAGGGATATCCTCGGAGAATCTATGGCTAGGATCTTAGGTATAACGCCTAGGAAGGTGGTGAAGTGAGATGGAGCGAAAATGGTTCATCGTGGATGCCCATCAGCACATAGAAGTAGGCTCCTATATTTACGCGTCTAGGCTTCCTAGGGCGACCTATGAGGAGCAGCTCGAAGCCGAGGTTCAGCGTTTCAAGAAATGGTTCGAGAAGTATTCAGTCGCCTATGGAGCAGTTTCTAACATATCCCCTATGGTAGACAGGGTTTGGCGCATGCGCCATGGAGGTAACGAAGCCACCCTAGAGCTCATCAAGCGCGTAGGGGAGAAGGTGATTGGGCAGTATGTTCCGAACGTCTTCGAAGCCCCCGATTTGGTCAAGGAGAAAACGGAAGAAGCCATAAGAGCCCTGGGGTTCAAGGGAATAAAGCTCCATCCTTGGGTTTCGGCATTCCCCTTAAGCCATCCAATGGTCTATCCAGTCTTTGATGTAGCCGCCAAGTACAGGATTCCCGTCCTTTCCCATTCCTCCAGATCCGAGTTCTGCACACCAGCCCTATTCGGGGAAATAGCCCAGCGCTATCCTGAGGTGCCCATCATTATGGGGCATATGGGCAAGCAGCACCTGCACTTCGATGTGCTTCCGACCATGAGACTTGGTGAAAACATATACCTTGAAACCTCAGGAAGCAAGATCCAGATTCTCCTGGAAAG
The DNA here is from genome assembly GCA_018396395.1 of Candidatus Bathyarchaeota archaeon. GTDB lineage: Archaea > Thermoproteota > CALKCG01 > B24 > JAGTQN01 > JAGTQN01. Next base: position 7,726 of record JAGTQN010000005.1, read on the forward strand.
GGCCATAAAGGAGTTTGGAGCCGATAGGGTCCTCTTCGGAACAGATGGGCCCCATGATCTGTTGCCTGCTTACGTGGTCCGCATAGAGGATCTAGGCATAAGCGATTCGGAGAAGGAATTAATCCTTGGAAAAAATGCGGCCAAGCTATTCAAGATTCCCATGCCCTAGGCAGGAAGGGATAGGTAGGAAAAATTTGAATCCTAGCGTAGCTTTCGAAAAAACAAATTAATCCTTAATTTTCTTTTTTTGAATCCTCCTTCTTTTTTTATTTTCATTACCCTAATTCCCATCAAACTCCCTTCATCAATTGGCTTATGTTGAAGGCTAATATCGGGAGGATTATTTTGATGGCTAATCCCTTTGATCAGCCATCCTTTCTTTTTTTCTTTTTTATCCGAATTCCAAGTTCTTCCTCCTTTATAGGCTAATCTCACCAACTATTCTTGTAAAGGGGATTCCTTATGGAAGCTAAGCCTCGCTTTAGAGTCGAAAGGGATAGCATGGGCGAGGTTAAGGTACCCTTTGAGGCCTACTACGGAGCACAGACGCAGAGGGCTCTAGAGAACTTCCAAGTCTCTGGGATACGCTTTCCTAAAGGTTTCATAAGGGCTCTGGCCATTGTCAAGCTGGCGGCCTGCAAAGCGAATTGGAAGCTAGGTCTTCTAGATGAAAGGAAGGCAAACGCCATAGCTCAAGCTGCTTGGGAGGTTGTTGAGGGACGCTTCGATGATATGTTTCCCTTGGACGTCTTCCAAACAGGATCGGGGACCTCTACGAACATGAACATGAACGAGGTAATAGCTAACCGTGCGGCCGAAATCCTCGGTGGACGAAAGGGCGATTCAAGCCTCGTCCATCCAAACGATGATGTAAACATGTCCCAATCGACCAATGATGTTTTTCCAACAGCCATTCACTTAGCTTCTCTGAAAGCCCTTAGAGAAAATCTTCTTCCAAATCTCGAGGCTCTTGCCTTAACCCTGAGACGGAAGGCGACAGAATTCGAGGACATCGTGAAGCCTGGAAGAACGCATCTTCAGGATGCCGTTCCCGTTACTCTAGGCCAGGAATTCGGTGCCTATGCAACGATGATAGACGAAGGAATTCGAAGGATTCGAAGGGTCGAGAATTCCTTGGCTGAGCTACCCATAGGTGCCACGGCTGTCGGAACGGGCTTAAACGCTGATCCTAGGTTTGCGCAGTTCGCCATTGAAGAGATCAATCGTATAACGGGGCTTAATTTCAGGATGGCGAAGGATAGGTTTGAGGCCCTTATGGCTAGAAATGCCTGCGTCGAGCTTAGCGGTGCTCTTCGGGGTATCGCCATAAGCTTCATGAAAATCGCCAACGATCTACGTCTTATGGCATCCGGTCCTAGGACTGGCTTGGCCGAGATCGAACTCCCAGCCCTTCAGCCAGGATCAAGCATCATGCCGGGAAAGGTGAATCCTGTCGTTCCAGAGGTTGTTTGCATGGTGGCAGCCCAGATTCTGGGAAAGGACCTCACCATAGCCATAGCTGGTCAGAGCGGGCTTCTCGAGCTGAATGTCATGATGCCCATCATAGCCTTGAATCTTCTCGAATCCATAGAGCTTTTGGCTAACGCCGCAAGGCTACTGGGCGGCAAATGCATTGCGGGGATAAAGGCTAACCGGAAGCGATGCCTAGAAATGGCAGAGAGGAGCCTAGCCCTTGTAACGGCCCTCACGCCAATCATAGGCTATGAGAAGGCGGCTATGATAGTCCATAAGGCCATTGAGGAAGAGAAATCCCTCCGAGAGGTCGTCATCGAAGAGGGCTTGCTCACGGAAGAGGAAGCTCAAGAGATCCTCGATCCGAGGAGGCTTGTAAGGGGAGGGAGGCTTCATAAAGGAAGAAAGGGAACCCAGGCGTAGCAAAGGGCAGGCCGTGAAAAAGAAAGGAAGCGCAGCGAATGGACTTAATCGATTCGTAAGGCGGTCTTCAGTTCCCCTTGGACGAGGGTTTGAACCTCAGACAGTCCTTCGAGATCCTTGGCTTCGAAGCGCATCACCAAGGCTGGCTCTGTGTTGGATGCCCTTACGATTCCCCATCCTTGGGGAAGCTCCACTCTGACACCATCGAGGTCTATGATCTCAAGTCCACGATTCCTCAGGCGTTCCTTTAAGGCTTCCACGACCCTGAACTTCCTCTCGTCTGGACATGGGACCCTCAACTCAGGGGTTGCCTCATATCTAGGAATCGTTTCTACGATTTCTGAAAGCTTCGCGGATTCCTTAGAGAGAATTTCAACCATTTTGAGGGCTGCTAGGATTCCATCATCATAACCATAGTATCCATCCGCGAAGTAGAAATGGCCGCTGAGCTCTCCGGCCAATGGAGCCCCCTCCCTGATGAGGAGTTCCTGAACATAAGAATGCCCTGTCCTCGACATTTTAGGAATTCCCCCATGGGCCTCGACGTCCTCCACTAATGCCCTGGAACAAAGGACGTTAAAGACGATTTTCGAACCTGGCCTTCTTCGAAGCACTTCCCTTGCGAAGATGGCCAAAGCCTGATCGCCCCTTATCGATCGTCCCATCTCATCGACAAAGCCCACCCTATCGCCATCGCCGTCGAAGGCTATTCCGACATCGGCCTCCCTCTCCCGAACCTTTTGCTTTAGCTCCCTGAGCGTTTCCTCCCTCAGGGGGTCTGGGAGATGATTTGGGAATCTTCCATCAGGTTCAGCATAAAGGGAGTCAACCTGGCATCCTAGTTCTTCGAAAAGATGCTTCGTGAAACCACAAACACCATTCCCAGCATCTAAAACGATCTTCATCCCTCTTTCCATATCGATCATCCTTAGAAGGCGTTCTGCATAGTCGGGAAAGGCATCGAATTTCTCTATCCTACCTAAGGCATCCCCTTTAGCTAACTTATAGCTTCCTTGACGAATCATTGCCTCGATTTTCCCGATGCAGGTCTCGTAGGAATAGGCGATGCCTGCTCTACAGAGTTTCATGCCATTCTGATCTGGAGGGTTATGGGAAGCCGTAATCATGACTCCGGCTTTTGGACCGTAGTTTATGGAGGCAAAATAAAGAACCGGAGTCGCTGTCATACCAAGATCTATGCAATGGCAACCCGTGGCCAACAATCCCGATACAAAGGCTTCCTTCAGGATGGGGCTACTAAGTCTTGCATCCTTAGCGATGACGACGCTATCTCCTCCTCCCAAGAAAGAGCCGAAGGCCATTCCTATCCGCAGGGCAATTCTAGGTGTGATATCGGATCCGTATGTCCCCCTAATGTCATAGGCTCTGAAGATTCCAGGCAAAGGATTCGAACCTAAAAAGCAATTGTCTTATGTCTTCAAAAAGTTTCCTATCCAGGTCTAAGGAATGCTGTTAGGTCGATGGGAAGGGGATCGCTGAGATGTACGAATAGGATAAAAGAACTCGATGCTTATGTTGGATAAAAGAACTCGATGCTTATGTTCGTCGTTTCATGGATAATCTGGTTAGAGAGATTTCGGGAACATCTGGATGACTTCCTTTAGTCGCATCGCCCTTTCCAAGATCTCTTCGGTATCAACCTTTAAGAGATCGAAAAGCCTCCTAAAGCCTATCAAGATCTCCAGACGCAAATTCATAGGAAGATAATGGGCCGATTCCTCTACAAGATCGAGGCATCTCGCCCCAAGGGGCATGCAGCAGAAGACAGCTGCGGCATGTTTACCTATGACCGATAATTCCATGGCTCCAGCCTTTACATAATCAAGGGTCCTTCTATCGAGCCAGTTAATTCCCTTATGATAAAGGGGCTTGCAGAACCTGAATAGGGTATAGGATGTCTTCTTGTGGAGCTCTTCAAGGATTGACGGAGCTCCTAAAGCCCAAGTTTCGGAGACATTTTCCAGTCCGAGGATCTGAAGAACCTTCCTATAGAGGTGAGGCTCATCTAAAACCTCGCATGCTTCCTCAAGTCTGAGGAGGAACCTCCTCTGACTTGGCGGGACCTCCGCCTTCATAAGGATTGCCGGGCCAATTCCATATAGAATAGCATAGAGAAGGGATGCAACTCCCCTTTCCTCAGAGATCCCGTGTCCAAGGTATTCAAGAACCTCCCTTCCCCTTTCCTCGGCAAAGCCTAGACAGCGCTTAATCCTTTCCTTGAAAAGGTGCTTATCCTTGAAGAAGGCCTCAAGCCTTTGCTTAAACCTTAATAAAATATCCTCTGGATCGTAGAGACGTATGGATTCCAAAATCTGAAAGGGAAGGATGGGATCCTCCAGCCATATACGCCTAATGTCCATAAGCCTCATTCTTGGGATAAGCCTACATGAGACTTGGACTCCCTTAATAAAAAGTGGAGGCTTAAGCACTTCGGAGTGCTCCCGTTGACTTATTATGGCTCCGAGGTCTATGTCGCTCGTAGGCGTGGCATCTCCTCTGGCGACAGATCCGGCGAGATATAGGGCTATTACGTCTCCTCTAAGCTCTAGAATGCGCTGGGCAGCCTCCTTCGCTATGCACATCAGATCCCTTGACTTACCATCAACAAAGGATGGATAGCTAAGGACCATCTGCTCCAGGAAAAGATGGAGATGTGCCTCCCTTAAGATTTTTGCCTTGCTTTGTGGCTTAATTCCGCTTTTCCATACGATATTTTTCTATTCCATCCTAATGCTTGAAACTAGTCTTCGAAGCTTTAACCCTGAAGGGCTTTAGTGGCACCAAAAGTCCGAAGTTCGTGATTAAGCCACAAAGCATGCAAATTCATAACTTAAGACTCATTTCAATAGTTGGTAAAATTCAAAACCGAATCGATCGAACAAGTAGCCTATAATTTTGCCACCGTAACCTATCCAATGAAGGATGGTTAATCCTCCCTTTCCATCGATTCCATTGCATTCTGGAAAACTAAGACTTTAAGGGTTATATGAATGAAGCTTAGCCATAAGACCAGGTGTCAGTTTTGTTAAGGGGCCTCCTCAGAGCACTTGGAGTCTACAAGCTCTACGAATGGTGGCTTGAAAGCCAAGTGAAGAACATGGAGCCTCCGAAGCACATTGCCCTCATATTGGATGGCAACCGTCGCTGGGCAAGCCGTCATAACCTTGTCTTTTGGGAGGGACATAGGGCCGGGATGAAAAAGGCGGAGGAAGTCCTGCGCTGGTCCCTAGACCTTGGTATTAAAATCATGACTTTCTATGTCTTCTCTACCGAAAACTTCCAAAGATCCAAGGAGGAGGTGGAGAAGCTTATGGAGCTTTGTCGGGAGAAGTTCAGGGAAATCCTCCAGAACGAGGATATCCACAGATACCGTGTTCGCATAAAGGTTTTAGGAGACCTTGGTCTTCTTCCAGAGGAACTTAGAAAACTTATTTTAAAAGTCGAAGCCTCCACAGCCGGATACGACTCCTATTGGCTCAATATCGCTTTAGCCTATGGAGGAAGGAGGGAAATCGTTAACGCCGCCAGGATGATAGGGGAAGAGATCCTTAAGGGAAAGCTTGCGCCGGAGGAGATCGATGAGGAGCTCTTCATGAAATACTTATATACATCCCACTTGCCCAACCCTGAGCCAGATCTCATTATTCGAACTAGCGGAGAGGAGAGGCTAAGTGGCTTCCTTCTCTGGCAGAGCGCTTACAGCGAGCTTTGCTTCCTAGATGTTTATTGGCCAGAGTTTCGGAGGATAGATCTCCTTCGGGCCATCAGAACCTTCCAGAAAAGGAAGCGAAGATTTGGAAAGTAAGCTTTGCAAGGGCAAACTTAGCCTTTTGATTCGGCTTCTAAGGCTTTTTTACGCATAAGGGAGCCTTGAATCTGGCTTCATGAAGTTTATATGGCATCGATTCGATATGGTCCCAGATTCGGATTTATAGCTACAGGAGGGATTTTCCATGGGAGAAGAAGGTGCGCCAAGAGGTCATTCGAGGAATGTTCCCCTTAAACAAATCGACCGCCTCATATGGGAGATACCCCAATCCTATAAAGCCGGTATGAGGGTTCCTGGAAGGATCTATTCGAACGAGGCGCTTCTTGAGAAAATGAGGCTGGACCTAACCCTAGAACAATGTGCTAATGTAGCGCACCTTCCGGGCATATATAAATGGAGCATAACCCTTCCGGATGGTCATGAAGGCTACGGTTTTCCCATTGGTGGTGTAGCCGCCATGGACTACGATGAGGGAGTCCTTAGCCCTGGGGGAGTCGGTTATGACATCAACTGCGGCGTCAGACTACTGAGGACTTCTTTAGACGATAAGGATGTCATTCCTTTCATGACGAAGCTCTTGGATCTTCTTTTTGAGTATATTCCATCAGGTCTCGGAAGCAAGGGTAGGATACGGGTAACGACCTCTGAACTCGATAGGGTAGCAGAAGAGGGAGTGGGCTGGGCAATAAAAAATGGATATGGCTGGGATGAGGATGCCGAGCTTTGCGAAGAGAACGGTTGCATGGAGAATGCCGATGCATCAAAGGTTTCTGGAACTGCCAAAAGCCGAGGGCTTTCCCAGATTGGAAGCCTTGGGAGCGGAAACCACTTCCTCGAGATCGAAAGGGTCGATAGAATCGTCGATGCGGAGGCTGCTAAGCGCCTTGGCATAACGAGGGTTGGTCAAGTCTTAGTCCTAATCCATACGGGAAGCAGAGGCTTTGGGCATCAGATCTGCAGCGATTACCTAAGGGTTATGGAACGTGCCATCCATAAGTATGGGATAAAGCTTCCGGATAGGGAGCTCGCCTGCGCACCTGCCAAAAGTCCTGAGGCTGAAGAATACTTCAAGGCTATGGCTGCAGCCTGCAACTACGCCTGGGCTAATCGCCAGCTCATAACCCACTGGACAAGGCAGGTCTTCGAGAAGGTCTTCGGACAATCGGCTGAGGATCTGGATATGCATCTTATCTACGATGTGGCACATAATATAGCCAAGGTCGAGGAACACAAGGTGGATGGGCAGAGGCGAAGGGTCTTTGTCCATAGGAAGGGGGCTACAAGGGCTTATCCGCCAGGGCATTCTGATTTGCCTAAGGATTACCGGGACCTCGGTCAGCCCGTCCTAATCCCTGGGAGCATGGGTACGAGCTCTTGGATCCTCATAGGAAACCCGAAGGCCATGGAGCTAAGCTTTGGCTCTACAGCCCATGGAGCTGGCCGTTTCTTGAGCCGGGCTGCTGCCAAGAAGAGGTTCTGGGGCGGCGATGTGAAGAAGGCCCTCGAGCAGGGAGGAATCCTAGTCAAGGCAGCTAGTATGGTAGTCATAAGCGAGGAGGCCCCTGGCGCCTATAAGGACGTGGATCAGGTCGCCCAAACAAGCCATGAGGTTGGAATAGCCACCCAAGTCTGCAGGCTTGTTCCCATGGGTGTTACAAAAGGATAGGCTTAATGTGCTACCAAGGAATATCCAGATGAACGTGTTTTTGGCGGTAAAAAGCGAAAGAGAAGCCGAAACTTGAATTACTCCAATAAAAGGTTCGTACAGAGGCGATCTGTGTAACCCCGTTAAGGATCAGTTAAGTCCGCTTGAATATACGATCAATATTTGGCAGATCATTTTACGGATAGGTTAAGGACTGTCCGGAAAAGGCTGAAAAATAGGGAGAATCGTACCAATTCGACAGGTCAATCCATCGTATAGATGGCAGGAATAATCGGACTTAACTTAATCGTAGAGGTTGAAAGCCAAAGATCGTTTTTACGCCATGTAGCCCGGTGCTGTAACCTTAAGCCTTTCACATCACCTCCTCCACAAGGCTTAGCATGGAAAGGGACTTCGGTCCCAAGAATCGCATAAAGCCTTCCTTAAAGCCATATGCTTGGAGAAAGAGAGCCTAACCCACGTATCCCCGACATAGGTAGGACTAGGTTCCCCATGCCTTTGTCCTCGATGGGTATTTAACCTGCCTCAATCAATAAATGTCTTGTGAAAGGACTGGAAACTTGTCCAACCGCCCTATTTTTTAGCGCTCAAGGATGAAGGCCCTCCTGACCTCAGGAAGCTCCCTCACTTCTTGGATGAGCATTTCCATCGATTCGCCGACAGCTATGAAGCTACCCTCTGCAACGGCCTCCTTCGCAGCCATGAGCTTCTCAAGATTATCCGCAAAAATAGTGAAAAGGGTATCTCCTGGCTTTACGGGATCCCCAAGCTTCTTCTCAAGGAGGATGCCCGCTCCCTTATCCTTAGGAGCTCCAGATAGCCTGGCGACCTCCACAAGGCGCCCATTATCGATCCATAGGATGCGACCACCAACCTCGCTGGTAAAAGCGAAGCGATGCCTTCCGACCTTGATATCTTCTAGGGAAATGTCTGGATCCCCACCCTGTTCGGCTATAATTTCCCTCAGTTTCCGCTCCGCCTTTCCAGAGCTTAAGGTTTCGAGGGCTATCTTCTGGCCGCCTTCAAAGCCTGCCATCTCTAGAAGGATTCCCGCAATGCGCACGGCCTTATTGACAAGATCTGGAGCCGAGAGCTTTCCCATAAGAACGCCTAGGGCTTCCCTAGCCTCCAAGGCAGGCCCGACTGCATAGCCTATGGGTTGCTCCCCATAGGTTATGGCAGCCTGGGTCCTTATCGAGAGCCTATTACCCAGCTCTATGAAGTCTCTGGCCAAGAGGTTCGCCTCTCCTATTGTCTTTACCTTCGTTCCCCTTCCCGTAGGGATGTCTATCACTAGGATCTGGGCGCCGACGGCCTTCTTCTTACTCATTATGGAGGGGAGGAGGAGGGGGTCTATGGAAAGGGGATGCTCAACCCTTACGAAGATGTCGTCCGCTGGAGCTAGGTAGAGGGATCCTCCCCATACCATACAGCCGTTCGTCCGCTTCACAACTCGCTTCATTTCCTCGATGCCAAGTTCCACGGGCATGAGAACCTCAACCCTGTCAGCACTTCCAGCCGCCGATGTGATCGCCCGGCTGCTCGTCTTTGGTATCGTAAGCCCACAGGCTGCCACTATCGGAACGACGAGGAGGGTCGTCTTATCGCCAGGCGCACCGCCTATTGAATGCTTGTCCACGATAAGCCTTGCGTCGAGCTTTAGGGTTTCACCAGTTTCTACCATGGCTAAGGAAAGGCTTGTTGCCTCTTCCATGTCAAGGCCATGGTTATGGAGGGCAGTTACGAAGGAAGAGATTTCAACTTGGCTTAGATTTCTTTGTACCACATCCTTCACTATCTCATAGATTTCGTGGTAGGCAAGCCTTCTTCCATCGAGCCTTCGTCTAATATACTGGAAGGATCGTGGAGGAGATGCTGCCGTAACCTCGAGGATGGCACCCTCCTCAAGCCTTAAAAATTCCTTAACTCCATCATAAACCCCCAAAACCCCCTTTGGCACGAGGGTCCTTGCCGTGTTAACGATGGCAGTGAGTTCCCTCCCCTCAAAGCTCAGCTTTACCCTGCCAAGGCTTCTTACTCCAAGGTCCTGGGCATCTTCATCGTTCAGAACGACGATGTACTCTCCACCTGCCTCTAAACCCAGAAGCCTAGCTACCAATTTCAAGCCTTAAGTCCTCCGAATTGAAGGGAGAGGATAAAGGCACTTAAAGCTTCTACCTCATAGCCTCTACGTCATCCTTATTACAAAGCTTGAAAGAGAAAAGGAAAGAAAAGGCGAGGAAAGGAAACGGGAAGGAGATACGGTGGAAAGGCTTCTTAGGGAAAGGGATTCGGGGAACGTCGAATACAAGCTCATGCTCACGAACGATGATCCCCGAACCCTTCAACATCTGGCAACCCAGATACGCTATCGCCTTAATGAAGGGGGAGGCGAAGCTTTCTTCGAGATAGGCGTCTCTGATGAGGGCGAACCCTTAGGACTCACAAAAGAAACCCTTAACCGTTCCTTGGATATCCTCAGGCGTTCCTCAGCTATCGTAGGAGCCCAATGCCAAGTCCTCAGGACAGTCGAAGGTAGAAAGGGGCTTATAGCCGAGGTTCTTGTTAGAGCTTGCCGTGAGGGCGAACTCCCCGTTTATCTTACGATACCGATGCTAGGAAACGTCGACTCTGGAAAGTCAAGCCTCATAGGCGTTCTTTGTACAGGACAGCCGGACGATGGGAATGGTCTTGCCATGTCGAAGGTTGCAAGGTACCTACATGAGATCGAGATGCGAAGGACCTCAAGCATTTCATCCCACCTCTTGGGCTTCACGGGTGAAGGGGATGCCATCAACTATGGGCTTCTAAACCCCTTAGACGAGGCCGAAGTCTTCATGAAGAGTGCCAAGATCCTATCCTTCATAGACCTAGGAGGCCACGAAAGGTATCTACGAACGACTTTGAAGGGAATCATGGGAAGGACCCCTGATTACGTAATCGTAGTCGTAGGTGCCAATGCGGGCATCATAGGAACCACTAAGGAGCACTTGGGCGTAGCTGTGGCTCTGAGACTTCCGATCATCATCGTCGTAACGAAGGTGGATATGGTTTCTGAGGAGCAGACAACCCATGTCGTCGAGGAGGCCCAGCGCCTTTTGAAGCTTCCTGGAATCGCCCGCATACCCATCGTTATCACAACTCTTGATGATGCCGTCGTTGCGGCTAGGAACATGGCCACGGGTAGGATCGTTCCAATTTTCCTTGTGAGCAATAAAACGGGTTTTGGGCTTTCACTCTTAAGATCCTTCCTGAACCTCCTTCCTCCTAGGCTTCGATGGAGCGAGAAGTACGAAAAACCCTTCCTAATGTGGATCGATGATAAGTTCAACGTAAAAGGCGTAGGAACAGTCGTTAATGGCATTATACAGGAGGGCTCCGTCGGCCTCGATGACCTCCTGCAACTTGGTCCCTTCGACGATGGAAGTGCGAAGATCGTAAGGGTGAAGTCGATCCATGTGAACAGGGTTTCCGTGGCTAAGGCCTTCGCAGGTCAGGATGTATGCCTAGCCTTAGCCAATGTCGATTATGAGGAAGTCCAAAAGGGCTTCGTCCTTCTGGACAAAAGCCAGAGGATGGTACCTGTCAGGGTCTTCGAAGCCCGTATTACAGTCCTCCATCACCCCACGACGATTTGGAGGGGATACAACGCCGTCGCCCATATCCAGACGATTAGGCAGACCGTTGAGTTCTTAGAGATGTCAGAGGAACCCTTGAGGACAGGGGTAACGGCAGATGTGAAGTTTCGATTCAAGTTCAAGCCCGAGTATATTATCCCTGGAGACTGGTTCGTCTTCAGGGAGGGTAGGACGAGGGGGATAGGCGTTATATCAAATGTTTACGCATAGGCCTTTCATCCTATAGAATGTATGAAGAATACTTCCATACGATTTGATTTGAATCGATCCTTCCTTTTTCTCTAACCCTTAATCCCGTTGGAACTTCCCCATCCTTCTAGGGCGTTCCTTGTGGAACGATGGAGCCCCCCTTTTGCTCGATGAGTTCCCTCAATCTTTCAGCAGTCCTTTCAATGGATTCCTTAGCCTTTTCCAAAGTCTCAGAGCTTGTCGTAAGATGGAGTTCAATATAGCCCCTCCCCTCCTCCATCTTTGGATGGGATTTCACATAGACCGTTGCATTCTCACGCATAGCCACATCGATGAGGGGGGCGAGGTCGGATTCAAAGATCCCTTCTACCCTAAGGCTTTTCTCATGGAAGACACTTTTTGAAAGATTCCTTATGATCGGAGCGATACTCTCCTCGAAGATTGCCTCCATCTCCGAGGGGACCCCTGGAAGGGCTACCAAGAAACCACCATCAAGCTTTATCAAAACCCCTGGTGCAGTTCCAACAGGATTATGGAGGGCCGAGGAACCCTCAGGAATCTTTGCCATTTTTAACCTAGCGGGAGTAAACTCATATTTTTGCCCTCGCTCCCTCGAAAGATGGGCATAATGCTCCTTTATCATATTTAAGGCTTTAACATCCAATACGAGGGATCTACCCAAACCCTTTGCAATGCCCTCTAAGGTTTTATCGTCAAAGGTTGGACCCAGTCCTCCTGTCGTTATGATGAGGTCGGGCTTGCGATTGAGGGATTCCCTAATCGTTTCGGCAATAACATCGACATCATCCCCTACGACCGTGATCCTCCTAACCCTTCCACCTAGGCTCACAATCCTTCTAGCGAGGAACTGGGCATTCGTGTTGGCTATCTTTCCGATGAGAAGTTCCTCACCTATACTTATCAGCTCGACATGGGGATTTATGGCCATTCTTCCCTTCCCTTCATTCGCTCTTTTTTATTCCTCGATCTTTGAAAGCATCCGAAAGACTCTTAAGCTTTCGCAATGCCCTAGCCCTTTTCGAAAAGAAAAAATAGGCTTGCACATAGGAGCTAAAGCTATCCCTTTGTTCCCTTCTAAGTTTCCTGGGACTTCTTCCTTGAAAGACTTCCTTAGACCACCTAGCCATCCATGGGATGGATGATTAGTGCTTTACCCAGATGTAGACAAGGATTAGGAGAAGGACGGCTCCGATGATGAGGAGAAACCTTAGGATGCCATTACGCTCAAGGATTGTCAGGGATGCCGAAAGGCGTAAGAGGGGGTTAGAAGATGTTAGCATCTCAACAAGAACCTTGGCTTCTTCTATCGTAAAGGATCCTCCATCCACCAGAACCTTCCCTTCCCTTCTCTCAAATCTATGGGGACCTAAGCGGAAGGGACCCCTGAAACCCGACTTCAGCCAGAGTTCAAATTCCTCAGGGACTTGGCTCATAGCCTATTTAACCATATTTTACTGCGAAGTAGTTAAGTTTCACGATTCCTCCCTTGGCTTCCATGGTTCCAAAGAAAACTGTGTCAGAACCTGAATACCAGCAATAGACCTCCTTCAAGGCATTTCCTTCCACATAGTTTAGGATGAACTCGTCTATGACTGAGGATATCTGGTTCCATTGATCCTCCTCTACATAAGTCAAGTTGGCTATGAGGATTTCGACATTGGCTCGTAGGGCTGTCGGCTCGATCAACCGAAAGCCCCTCAAGGTAAAGGACTCCTTGAGCCTTTTCAGCCTCCCTTCCTTCCCAACTTCTGTATGGGGGACCAATCCTGTGAGGAGGGCATAGGCTTCCCTCGCGCTATTTCCTGCGACAACCTTCGTCCCCGTTAGAGCATCTATGGCGACGACGAAGGCAAGCTTTGTTGTAACGGCTTCAGCAACCCTCGTAAGGATGTAGACTGGGATGAAGTAGTAGAGGCTTCCACCTATGGAGTAGAGAAGGATGTTTCCAAGTCTGTTGTTGGGAAGAAGGCTCCTTTGCTGTTGAACGAACTTATCGGTTTCTACAGCTTGGAGGGCTGCTGAGGGCCCTATAAGCTGGGTTGATGAGGCACTCGTAACCCTGTAGAGCTCGATTTTTCCTAGGGCGGATCCTCCATAGGACACATAAAGCCCTGCCAGGTTTCGTCCTGGAGATTGCTCGAACTCAACAAGCTGGACACCGACGAATTGGGGCTCCTCCCCGACCAGCATAACAATGTAATGGACTTGGGTTTGGGCTGGCCTTTCGAAGAAGTCCGATCGAGACCTCCAAACCGTAGGGTCCTCCACATGGTAATAAAAATGTACATCAAGCTGACCAGCCTCACTAGGAAGGCCTAAGAGACGTTCTGGGTAGCGGAGCTGGGGTATGAGCCATGATGGAGGTTCATTCCAAGACTTGTAGTAGCTTCTATAGAAGTCTACGAGGAATCCATCGGGCTTTCCTACGATGAAACCCTGAAGCCTTCCATCCTCCATGTCCACAAGGACTACTGCAAAGAACCGCAGATAGGAGGAGGCCGAGAAATCCGTATGGAGTGGGTAATTTATGTATACCTGGACTAGGTAGTAAAGCCTTTCTCCATCGCACACGGGATAAGCATCTGGATCAACCTCAAGCCCGTAGATGAGGATGCCCTTAACGCGCTTAAGGACGTCACGGTTGTAGAGCATAGGTATGCTTTCTTGAGGAGGTGTGAAGGCAAAGCCCAGTTGCCCCTCGAAAAGGAACCAAAGGGCCCGCTCCCATCCTGAAAGCACGTAATCAGGCTCCCCAGAGTAGGTAACATTCTCTATCTCGCTAAAGTCCCTTAGTCCCGTATAGACGTTCTCCTCGAAGCCCTCACCATAGTATATGCGGGGCTCATTCTCCAGCCCAAAGCATTCCTTGACATTGACGTATTCCCCTGAGTGGCTGTCGAGGACTATGATCCTCGAGGCATGGGTATAGATGATGTGGCGGCTGATCCAATCGTCACTCGGATAGTAAATCGTTGTTGGGGCAACCCAGTATTCTCTGCCGTTATAATATATGATATCAGAGTCGCTCAGGGTCATCCAATTGACGCCTATCTGGCCCTTCATCTTCGTATAGGCTGCATCTTGGTCCCATTGTCTTACAAGGGAAAGGAGCTTCTCAATGTTTCCTGTAGGGACCTGTTGTATGGCATACTCGGGAATATTATCGACACCAGAAGCCCATCTGGTAACCTTTATCCTATTCCTAGTTAGGGGCATCCATTCATACTCGACCCATTTATTGTTCCAGTTAACCCTGTACCAAGCGATTATGGCAACATCGCCTAAAAGGGCGGCAGAAACGATCAGAGCGATGCCTGTCAAGATGATCCTTCGCCTTTTGGCAAAGGAAAGGTTTCCTCCCAGGATTCCAAAATGGAAAAGGGTAGCCATGGTTACGAAGGCTGCAAGGAGGATGACCGTAAGGGCGAAGTCATAGGGCATTGTGGCATCCATGGGCCTGAAGGGGGAGCCTAAGATAATTCCTAGGACGATCAGGGATAGGATTACGAAGACATCCCGAATCCAGGCATTTCCCTGCTCAAGGAGGAATTCGCCCACAAGCCTTATGCCGAGCCTCAGGGAAGCGATTCCAAGGATGGATAGGGCTATGGCATAAAGAAGCCTGTACTGGCTTTCTAGGGTAGGTATGAGGGAAAGGAGCTCCTCACCCGATGGCAAAATAATCGGCAGAGTTAGGATTCTGGGTAGGAGCCTCCAGTCCCCAAAGCCCTTAAGCACCATAAGCATGGGAACTGTTAGGTTTCCTAATCCAGGAAGACCGTTGAAGTAGCTGAGGAAGGCGAAGGAAATGGACCACTTCACGAGCTGCCAGAAGGCCCATAGGGACTTCGAAACTCCAAAGCGGATAGGTATAGGTTTCGAGGGACCCATGCCAATCCTCCTCTGAAGCCACTCTCCCCAGTTGGATATGTCGTAGAGCTGGCTTCTCTGAGGCTTGGGGTTGATCGCGAGGCATGAGAAGAGGGCTGCGAAGATGAAGGTATAGCCTTCGTAGAAAACTGTATTAAACCAATCTATGCCCGCTTTGCGGAGATACATAGTCTGAAGAATGTTCCAACGAAGCCGGGCAAAGGCTATGATAAGGCTTAGGGGAAGGGCTAGAATGATGGCTAGGGCAAGCCAAAGAAGGAGTCTCGAAGACCTAGATTCGTATGAGTGCGACATCGCCTATAATAATCGAATCGTCGATAATAAGTTAAGCGTAGGGCTACCACAAGTTTGAAGGCTTCTCTTAGCTTTAAAGGCTTCATTCGATTCCTTACCTTATCGATTGCATAAAGATTCGATACCCAATACTAACTCATTTTGGCTTGGCATTTCTGCCATTTAGAAGCCCTATCCATAAAGCCTTTTCATGCGGAAAAGGCCTTCCTAGAAGGGTTAGGGTATAGGGAAAGTTTCCTTAAGGCTTTGAGGTCTGGTCGTAGATGAGCCCCCAGCAAAACTTATTTCCTAAGAAAGGCAATGAAATTAAAGGTTCTGTTCAGAATGCCTGAAATCAAGATAGCGATTATAGGGATTGGCAACTGCTGTTCCGCCTTTGTTCAAGGCCTTTACTATCTAAAGGCAAAGGAAAAGGGGGAGGGCCCCTCGAAGGAAAACCTTGGCTTTCCATATCCTGAAGTCGGGGGTTACAAGGTTTCGGACATATCGGTTGTGGCAGCCTTTGACATCGATGTGAATAAAATTGGTAAGGATCTTTCAGAGGCTATTTTCTCTGAGCCTAACACAGCTTGGAGGTTTCAGGAGGTCCCGGAACTTGGCGTGAAGGTTCTAAAGGGTAAGGCCCTTGATGGCATCGGCGATCATTTAAAGGGCATAATCCAACTGGACGATTCTCCAGCCCCAGAGATTAGTAGGGCCCTTAAGGATGCGGGAGCAGAGCTCGCCCTAAACCTCATCCCCAGTGGAGCTGTAAAGGCGTCTAGGCATTATGCCAAGGAAGCCATAAAGGCAGGTTGTGCCTTCATCAACGCTACTCCCGTTACCTTAGCCAGTGATAAAGAATGGGGAAGGCGCTTCAGTAAGGCTGGCCTCCCACTAGCTGGCGACGACCTTATGGATCAGGCTGGCTCAACAGTTTTTCATAAGGCTATCTTGGAAGCTTTGCATAGGAGGAATATTCGCATCGAGAAAAGCTACTCCCTCGATGTGGGAGGGGGAACAGAGGACCTAAACGCCCTTGAAAGGCAGAGGAATCTCCTTAAGCGTAGGTTTAAGACGGAATCCATAAGGGCCACGCTTCCGTACAACTTTCAGATAGCAGCCGGAACGACGGACTATGTGGGCTCCTTGAAGAATAAAAGGGTCAGCTATCTTTGGATCGAGGGCCGATATTTCGCTGGGGCCCCGATATCGATAGATATCAAAGTAACGAGCCTGGATGCCCCTAATGGGGCAGGTGTCCTGATGGATGTGGTGAGGGGAGTTAAGGTAGCCCTGGACCAAGGCTTGGGAGGCCCCCTTGAGGTTGTTTCGGCTTATGGATTCAAGGTGCCCCCATCTCCTATGCCCATCCAAGAGGCCATGAGGCGTTTTGAGGCCTTCGTCAAAGGAAAGGAGGCCCTTTGATGGGGACTTGGATGGGGAAAGGGGAACTCATGGAGCTTGCCGATGATGTGGCAGGCATAGCCCGTCGATGGCTTGGCTATGACTATGCAGGAGTTCTCATTCGCCAGTCGGCCCAGCGTTTTCCAGAGGAAGGGATGCTTCAAAGAAGCCAGGCCTTGAATGTTCTTTTCCTGATCTACGACAGCTACGCTGAAGGCTTAGATCCTCTAGGCCGTGAAAGCCTCCTCGTCCTTAAGATATATGTGCTTTTGGAAGTTGCCAGAAGAAGGCCCGAATACCTATCTAATACGAGGAAACTTGCGATTCATGCCCGCCTCGCCTACCATAAGGCAAAGGGATTCTGGAGAATTCATGGAAGGAGAAGGAAAAACCCTTAGGGAACTGGAGTTGCTAAGAGCACTCGAACAATAAACTTCGGGTAAATACTGTTCAGCCTAGACGCAATTTAGAAGCCTGCCATCAAGTCGGATGAAGGAGTTCCAGGTTTTAAAGGAATTTTATGCCTATTCGCATTAATCAGAATGCCCTTGTCTCCTTAGTGAATGGTCAAGCTCTCGGCAAGTTTTAGGAGAAATCGTTCTTGATCTCAGTGTTATACGACATTCAGGGAATGTCGGGCATTTATTAACTAGCGAAGACTCGAGCTTTTCAATCGTAAAGGAAACAAGAGGCAATCAGGAAACTCAATTGAAATTGAAACTGAAAACTGAACTTATATTTCTAGCTCGATTTGCTCAAGCTTCTCTAGGGCCTTTTGGATCTCACTCCGGAGCCTCTCAATCTCCATCTCTGCTTCAGTCTTCGGGGAGCCAGTAGCGGGCTCACCTTCGCCCCCCTCACCCCTTTCCCTTGATCGCCTTGAAGGGCGGATTTCCCTCTGCTCAGCCTTCTGAGCCTCCTTCGATGATGGCTGGGCCTTCGTAGTTATAGTCGAAGTGAGGGTTGGGCTTGGACTTTGGGATAAGGGAGCTGTATAGCCGAGTTTATTCCTAATTTCTTGAATTCTATTTTCGAGCTCGGCGAATTTTTCGTTGAACATTTTAACCAGCTCGCTTTGACCCACTTCGAGTTCTCTGAGGGTTATCAGCATCTGATTCCGAAGTATGCGTTCCTCTACAGACTTCATCTGAGCCTTATACCGCTCGGCCAAGGAGTCCCTCTCAGCCACGCTTATTAGACCTCCAGCTTCGGCCTCATAGATCTTCATAAGGGCATACTGGGCTATGTCCTTTTCGACCTCGAGAAGCCTTAGCTCCTTCTTTGCCTTATCGGCTTCTCCCTCGCTGACGCTTATTTGAGGTTTTAAACTAAAACTTGGATGCCCCGCTGTAGGTGCCTTTTCCTTTTCCCCGCTTTCTTCCTTTTTCCTTCCGAAGATTCGCATCATTATGACACCATGGGTTGCGGGGCCAGGCTATGTATATCCATATTTCTTATTGGTGGAATAAGAATATATACGTAATTCCACAAAAGAAAACCAAGAGAAGAAAAGAGAAAAGAAAAGTGACGTAAGCCGACCAAACGAGAAATAAACACATGACGCTTAGTGCTTCCATTACTCTTCGAAAATGGCTGGACCCCTTATGTTCCCAAACTTCTCCTTTTTCACATCTTATCGCTCATATTAAGCAGATGATACATGCCTTTTCATCTTGGCTTTTCGTGGAAGAGGGAGGAGATGGTAGCACCTTAAGCATGATAAATAATACCGCTCAAGAACACTGAGGAGACCATGTATCGTCTCCTAAATATGAGCGCATCTTATTGTATTTTCATATCGTACCATCCAAATGGGCTAAAGGAGTTTTTCCTGTTCTTGGAAGCCGATGAGAAGCTCCTTCAGCCTCTCCTCATCGATCTCTAGACCCAAGCCAACTCCCTCTGGAACGTAGAGCTCTCCATCCTCGAATCTTACGCCCTCCTTCACCACGTCTTTTTCGTAAAAAAGAGGGCCCGCTGGATCACATGGGTAATGTATATTTGGAGTAGAGGCTATCAAATGGGCTTGGGCAGCGGTTCCTATGTTAAGTTCTTGAGTCGTCCCAACTACGCACTCGATGCCGGCGGCCTCGGCTATCATGAAGAGCTTCTTAGCCCTGTAGAAACCACCACCAGATATGGAGATGTTGAAGATGTCTACGGAACGGTTCTCGATCATCTCAAGGGCCTGCTCAGGAGAACCCACATGCTGGCTTATGGGCGTATCCACAGCCCTTCGAACCTCAGCCATATCCTTCAAGTCTCGGCAGGGACTTTCGAAGTACATGAACTCATACCGTTCCAATTCCTTGATGAACCTTATGGCCTTCT
This sequence comes from Candidatus Bathyarchaeota archaeon, assembly GCA_018396395.1. Lineage (GTDB taxonomy): Archaea > Thermoproteota > CALKCG01 > B24 > JAGTQN01 > JAGTQN01. The sequence goes on from JAGTQN010000005.1 coordinate 26,828, forward strand.
TGGCTGTGAATCGGTTGCTTCCGTCCAAGGAGCGGATGAGGAGTCCATAACCGAAGGCATCCCTCAAAGCCTTTAGAAGTTCCTTGTCGACCTCTGGGTTGGCACCAACATAGATCCTTATAGCCTTCACACCTCTGTTTTCGATCATGTAGGCGACCTCCTCGACCTTGCGATTGATTTCTTCATCCTTAGAAATTACCCATAAGGGGAAGGCTATGAGAATTTTCTCGCGAACCTTTCCTCCGAGGAGCTTGTAGATGGGGACTCTATAGAACTTTCCTAGAAGATCATGGAGGGCTATATCGAACCCCTCAGAAAGCTCTGCGAAGGAAAAGCCTTGGATGAGCCCCTCAACCCCGTGGAGGTCTGTTGGATCCTTACCGACGAGATCCCTGTTCGCCCTTTTCGCCACGAAGCTCGCATCTGGGGCTTCGTGGTGTAGGATGTCCGATGCCTCTCCTATCCCAACAATACCCTCGTCCGTATGGATCTTGATTATGTAGAAAAGGGACCTTGCATAGACTCGTTCCTTGATTATTCTTCTGGTGATTATGGGAAAAACTTCAACATGGGTGATGATCAAAGGGTACCCTCCAATACATTGGAAACGTGATTTTCCTCTCATCGTATTAAGGATTTTGATAAGAATCTGAAGAAAAGCGTAAGCTAATTTAGCCATAATAAGAAGGCCCATTTAGCGATTAAAGATAAGATAAGATAAGATAATATCGATTAGACGCACTCTATGTTAAGGGAATCCTGCGGAGCGAATGGGATGAGCGAAGGAATCGAGGGCAAGGTTGCGGAGCTGGATAAGAAGCTGGATGCCATTATGAAACGTTTAGACATTCTAGAGGAGATGGTTCTCCTCACTGGAGAGTATCCCTACTTCGCTTCAGTCATCAGAGGAATGAGGCAGAGCGTCGCAGTTTATATCGAGCCCATAAAGGTCCTACAAAGACTAGTTTCAGCCAGAAAGCTTCTAACCAGTGGAGAAGCGATAAAAGATGATCTTTCTCAGACTATTCTCGGAGTTTTAGCCGTTAGTGGCCCCCTCAATATCTCGCAAATCACGGAAGAGGTCAGAGCCATTATGGGAAAAGCCTCCAGGCGCATCGTGCGTGAAAGGCTAAGGAGGCTTGAGGAACATGGAACTGTAAGAAGGACAGAAGGCTGGGGGTATCAGTATGATGTTGTTGGATGAGGAATAGGATCCTAGAAAAACTGTTTTGAGCTTTTCTTTTCAATCTTACTGTAGATGATAGTTACGAATTAAGCTCCCTTGGCTTTTATTTACTCAAATTTTCTACGAAGGGGAATGGACGCTTATTTCATGAGGACTTACTAGGAGCTGAAGCTCAAGAGACGAAATTTCTAGGTTTCCAGGTTTCATCGAAAGTTTTTCCTTATCTTCCCCTTTCCTTTCATTTACTTGTTACCGACTTTTCATTCGACTTAATGTTTTTTCCCTTTTCAATAATTCGAGAAATTCCAATCTCTCCAAGGCACGTTCCATTCTTGATAGGCGATTCGAAAGATCCTCAAGGCTCGTCTCGGATTGTGAAAGGCTCTTCTTTTCCCCAGCGTTACATCGTTAAGAAGCCTTATAGCTGCAGCTATTAGACTAAGAATACTGGCAGCAAGGGCAATTTCAACGCTCATAATTTTAAAATGTCTTCAACCTACTTAAGCCTTTTTCAAAGGATATCTACCTATCCTGAGCCTTTTCCCATAAAAGACCTCTCTTTTTGTCCACTTTTTTCCATAAGAGTTATCTAAAGTGACCATATTATTGTAAAAACTGGGGGGGAAAGAAAATGAGCGAAGGAGAAAGTAAGCCTCCTGGACCTGTACATCATCCAAAGCATCAATCCGATGCAGAAGAACTCGCCCAGGTCCTAGAAACTGTTTCGACCCAGATTCCCAACCTCATCAGAGGGTTAATCTTTAGCGTTTTTTCGGAAGAGGCTGGTAGAAATATGAGGAGGGCTGCCGCAAGCTATTACAAGGAACTAAAGGAAGGAGGTATCCCCGATGATGAAGCCTTAAAGATGACTAGGGAATACGTGGCGGTGCTGACCGAAGTTGGAAAGGCCCTCGGGAAATTGACGGGGGGAGGCAAAGGTACCATCGAGGTGGCAATGAAGGAAAAGCCTAAGGAGGAAGGAAAGGGAAAAGAAAAGGAAACGGATACATTAGAGGTAAAGTAGCGAAGGGCTAAGGCAGAATCCGATGCTGAAGTTGATAGTGAAGCAGAAGCTAAAGCGAAAGACAAAATCGATTTAAAGGCATCCTTCCTTTTCTTGGGATTCTTATGTCCTTCGTTATTAAAGCACTAAGGGTAGTTTACTATGCCTTTAAATTACTTCTCTCTTTCTTGTTCTATCTGATCTATCTTAGATGGAGCATCAGGCGTGCAAAGATAGGCTTTAAAAAAGAGCTTATGAGGCGGGGAATTCCCATGAATGTTGCCCGAGAACTCGCCTCCTTTTACGATGGACAGAACAAGATGCTTCTTAGACTAATCCTTTCGAGATCCTAGTGGGTTCTTGATAAGATAAGAATCTACAGAAGCCCATACCCCCTCAGGATCGCTCTAAGCTTTTCCTTGGCATCGGCATCCATGGGGCCTACAGGTCCTCTGCAAGGACCTGCGGGCATGCCAATCATATTCATGGCTTCCTTTATCACCACTGGAAATGTCGATAGGGAGAAGGCCCTTCGAAGGGGATTGAGCTTCCTTTGTGCCTCAAGGGCAGCCTTCAGGTCTCCAGCCATAAAGGATTCGTATATCCTTACGACAATTTTCGGAACTACGTTCGCTGTCGCGGCTATGCAACCCTTTCCTCCACTCATAAGGGTTGCCAGGATAAGGGTATCCCTTCCAGCTAGGACAGAGAAGCGTTCTCCTCCCTTTTCGATGTACTCTGTCGTCAAGGTAAGATTTCCGCTACTGTCTTTGATACCAACAACATTGCTACATTCATTGACGAGCTTCTCGATCACTTCTGGAGCGATATTTACTCCAGTCCTGTCGGGGTTATTGTATAGAACTATTGGGATATCCACCTTGCTGGCTATAGTCTTGTAGTGGTTAAAGAGTTCTGAAGCCTTGGGAGCTACATAGTAGGGGGTAATGATGGATGCTGCATCGCAGCCTATGTCCTTTGCCATCCTTGTTAGCTCAAGGGTTTCCCAAGTCGACTCGGCACCAGTTCCGGCATAGACGGGGACTCGATTCCCTACCTCATCAACGACTGTTTCGAGAACCTTTCTCTTCTCCTCCTTGGAAAGCGTCCAGAACTCGCCTTGGCTTCCTACGGCAAAGATTCCGTGGACATGGGCTTCTAGAATGAACCTCGTGACCTGCCTTAGGGCTTCAAGGTTTAGGGACTCATCATCCTTGAAAGGGGTTACGATGGCAGGGATAACTCCCTTAGGTTCAAAAACCAATAAAGATTCCTCCAAGATTGTTAAGGCTTTGGGGTATTTAGTTATTTCTGTTTTAAACTTTGGGAGAAGGAAGAAGGAAGAAAGAAGAAAGAAGAAAGAAGAAGGAAGGAGGAAGGAGGAGGGGGAGGAAAGCGAAGCCGAAATATAAGGCTAGGAGGCCTTCGGTCTAACCCTCAGTACCGTCTCAATGGAACAGTTCTGAGGGGGATTCATTTTATGGATAAAGTCGTCTCCTATGGCTATAAGGGCGTAGATGCCTGCGATCTCAGCCTTGCATTTCTCGACGATATTCATAAGGACCCTTTGGGTCTCCCCCGTCCTTATGACATCATCGACGATAAGGACATCATCAGCTTTCCGGATGGAGCCTTTAGGAACATAAAAGGTCACGAGGACTCCAGAATTTAAAGGACTGTAGGTTTCCTCGATAAATTCCGTGACGCCAACTTCCCTAGAAGTCTTTGCTATGACTAGGTCCACGCTAATCGCATGGGCTATCATAGTAGCCAGAGGTATACCATCTACAGCAGCCGTCAGAACCTTTGTTATCCTCTTTCCAGCGAAGCGGGCAATGGCATCTTGGGCAGCCATCTCAAGGATCGTTGGGTCTCCTATGATGGGTGTGTTATCGAAGTATCCTTGTTCGTCGAATTTTACAATCTTCCTCAGCTCGCTTTCCAAGCCCACAAGGGGGTTCAGGACCTCCCATATCTTTTTCGCCCTCTCGCTGCTAGGGAGAACATGGCCCTTCACATATCGGCTCAGAACCGTTATCTGGAGTTGCACTAGCTGAGAGAGTTTTCTATAGGTGTAGCGCTTCTTTGCGAGCCTGAGAAGGTCTATAACCATAAGGCGAAACCTCAGGTCATGAACATGAGTTGCATCCCTCAATAAGCCTGCCCCCGAAGCCAAAAACACTTTAGAATTCTTCTCAATCTTCATTTATAATCTTTAGCGCGCAGGATGGAGGACTATAGCTAGCATAAGGGCTTCAAGGGAAGCCATGAGTTTCGGAGCGCATGCTAGATTTACCTATGCGCCCATATCGATCCGCCAAGGCAATTCAACCTTCCTTCCTCGGAGACCTTTGTAGGGGCCTTTCTTTAAAGGCCCAATTCAAGTCTAGCGAAAAGAGATACTGTCAAGTTATTGGTATTGCTGGCGGTTTTCCTAGGTTTCATGCGCCTTATGAAGTTATACCATAGGACGAAAAGCCTAATGAAGGGCTCGATCTTGAGGATGGGCACCTTCCTTACTGGGAAGTTTTTGTAGCGTAGAAGCGCCTAGTCCTTGCCTTCATGGTTCCGAACCATCCTTCAATGCGTTTTCTCTCCGAAGGTTCTTTTTTATGCTTCCCTTCAAAGCCAAGGGCTTGAAGGCTTGGGATACCATGGTCCCTTTGAAGGATGATGGGCTTTTCATGCAAGTCTCCAGTGCCTTCCTAAGGAAGGCTTTGCATGGAGGATTTTCCTCTGCCAAGAAGCCCTTATGGCTAATAGCCCATGCGTATCCAAGTCTATGGCAGCCAATACGTAGCGCCATTCTCCGTTAGCCTTGATCTTAGCTTATTCTCATCGAAGGCTACCATATGCCTCGGTTTAGCTTCAACCTTGAAGGCTGCAGGCTCCAGCTTCAGGGCTTAACCCAAAGCCTTATGGCTTCATGGCTGCATGGAACAATCTCAGGACGTAGGTTAGTTATATTATTTCCCTATCCTATAGCTCAAGCCATGTAAAGCAGAATCGCCCTATAGCCTGCAATTGCAACGAAAACCTATTATGAATAAGCCACTATCCCTAAGGGCTTCGAGGAGCCACTCGATGGAAACCTCCAAAAGCGGCTTCTCAAAGCCCCCTAAAAAATAACTTGACAGTATCAGAAGCCATGACATTTAAAAGGAAGGTTATGAAAAACGGATGGGAAGGGTGCCACCCTTATGGTAACGGGTTTGGGATTCGGGTTGGAAATGGGAAAGGAAAGGAAGAAAGCCATTGTTTCCATCGTTAGGGGCCAAGACATGAAGGATAAGGTTGATCGTGCCTTAAACCTCATAGGAGGCATGGGTAAGGTTGTGAAAAAGGGTGATAAAGTCCTCTTGAAGCCCAACCTTGTCGATGGAGCTCCTGCTGAAACGGGAGAAACAACGCATCCTGAGCTCATAAGGGCTGTTGCTGAGCAAGCTTTTCTCGCTGGTGCCAAGGAGGTCTATGTAGGCGAGGGAGAAAGCTACGATGGTCCTAGGGCGGCCCTCTACAAACTCATCGAGAAGACCGTAGCTCCCATAGGGGCGAAGGTTATCAATTTCAATGATGAGCCCTTCCTTGAGATTCCTATTTCCAATCCCGTTTACTTCGATAAAGTAAGGCTGGCAAAGGCAGTCTTAGAGTGTGATGTCCTCGTAAACCTCCCTACCCTCAAGACCCATGGGCGTGTCGGTATAACGGTTTCGATCAAGAACTATTATGGCGCTATTCCTAGGGAGGACAAGGGGAAGTACCATCGCTTGGATAGAGTTGAGGAGGCCATAGTCGACCTTAACTTGGCGAGGAAGAGCGACCTTACAGTCGTTGATGGAACATACTCGACGATCCACTGGGGACCTAGGGAGGAATTCCCGGAGACCCATCGCTTGGACCTAGTCATAGCGGGCTTCGATCCCGTAGCCGTAGATACGGTTTCTGCGAAAGTTATAGGTGTTGAGCCGAGGACCCTAAGGTTTCTAGCCTGGGCTGAGAAGCGAGGCCTAGGAATCGCCCAGTTGGAGGATATCGAAGTTCGAGGTTTATCGATAGAAGAAGCCTTTCGAAGGGCTACAACGACGGCCATAGAGTATGACAATCTTAGACATAGGCATATAAGGCTAATAGATTGCGGAGCCTGTACGGGATGCTCTGGTAGGATCGCGGCCCTTGTCTTTGGGCTCAAGGACGAGGAGATGAAGGAGGACGTATACGTATACATGGGACCGCAAGCCAAGCCCCATAAAGGCCCAGGGAAGGTCTTTCTATGCGGAAGATGTGCTGCTCCCACCTTCTATAACGAGCTTGAGGGGACCTACATACCTGGCTGTCCCGTAAACCTTGAAAGACTGGAGAAGGAACTAAGGGCCCTAGGAGCTTCGTAATCCTAGGATTTCAAGGCCCAATCCAATCAATTTCGTCGTCTCATTTATGGCTTACCTTGAGGGAAAACAATGGGCTTCCTAATATTCATGCCATGGGATTCCAAAAACTCCACTTTGGCATCCATAAGCTTGGAGCTCCCAGCTTCTTCAACTGGAGACCCTAAGCCCTCTTCTCCGGGGCTTCTCTGAGCTGGAGATGCGGCCACATAAGGCTTCCCTAGGTCAAAAGATTTTATGGCATTAGCTTCTAAAAAGATAAAAAGGGACTTGGATCTAAAAGCCGATGAAGGGATCAGAATGCAAGGATGCACTCTTTCATCCTCATCCTCATCCTCATCCTCATCCTCTTCCTCTTCTTCAATCCCATCTCCATCTCCATCGTCGTTGCCATCTCCATCCTCCAAACCCAAGACAATCCCAAAGGCCAAGTACGTTCTAGGCTTTGATGCCTCCATCTGTCGCTGGTGCCGATCCTGTGAGCTCATCTGCTCTCTTTTTCATGATGGCATCCAAAGCCCCCAATTATCGAGGATAAAGCTCTGGGTGAACACCCTCGACTTAGAGGTGAAGGCAGAATTCTGTCTGCAGTGCGTAGTTCCTAAGTGTATGGAAGCCTGTCCTGTGGAGGGAGCTATGGTCGTAGATCCTAAAACTGGAGCAAGAATCATCGTAGCGGAGAAGTGTACCGCCTGTGGAAAATGCGCAGAGGCTTGTCCCTTCAATTCTAAGGGGACGATCCTCTTCCTGAATGCCGAAAGAAGAGCCTATGTCAAGTGCGACCTCTGTGGCGGGAAGCCCAAGTGCGTCGAGTATTGCCCCACTGGGGCCTTGAGCCTAAGGAGCTTGGAGGTGACATAGCTTGGCAAAAGCTTCCGCAACCTATGGTTGGGTAGGGCGCATCCTTCGCGTAGACCTTGGCTCTGGAAGGATATGGAGCCAGGATACGATGCCCTATGCCAAGGACTTCATAGGGGGCAGGGGTATCGCAGCCAGGATTGCCTGGGAGGAGCTGAAGCCAGGCATCGATGCCTTCGATCCGGAGAATCGCCTCATCTTCATGACAGGTCCCCTAACAGGAACCCTGGCTCCAACGTCTGGCGGACGCCTTGTGGTCTGCGGTGCTGCTCCCCAAGCCTATCCAAAGACCCATTATACCCGATCCAACATGGGAGGATTCTGGGGGGCCGAGCTCAAGTACGCGGGCTTCGACGGTATCGTCATCCAGGGGGCCTCCGATAGGCCCGTCTATTTATGGATAGAGGATGGAAAGGCTGAGATCCTTGATGCGAAGGAGCTCTGGGGACGGGATACCTTCGAAACCCAGAGGATACTCTTCCGTAAGCATGGCCTAGGAACCCGTGTTGCCTGCATAGGACCTGCAGGGGAAAACCTTGTCCGCATAGCCGTCATCCATAGCGAGATCGAGAATGCTGCCGGGCAGGGGGGCTTCGGAGCCGTCATGGGATCCAAGAAGCTTAAAGCCATAGCCATCAGGGGAAAGGATAAGGTTGCCATCGCTCGACCCAAGGAGTTTTTAGAAGCCTGCGAATATGTTAAGAAGATAGCCCAAACAAGTAGGGGACCTCCTCCAAGGCCTGATCCCAAGTGTAAAGCCTGTAGCATGTCCTGTACAGTCCAGGGCTGTGGGCTTCAGATCTACAAGGATGTTCAGGGATTCGTCTTCGCTAGGCGATACAATGGAGGAGTCCACTGTGCCTCTCCTGCTATGCTCCGTCTCGTTCCTTGGGAGGCTGGCTTCGAGGCTGCCCAAGTCGCCAACCTCATGGGCGTGAACCATTGGGAGATTGTCTTGGGTTTAGGACCCTTCTGGGCGGGATGGTTGAAGCGTTTAAGGGAGGCAGGCTATGTGAAGGATGAGGATCTCAGCATCCCCTTGGACGAGATCCTAGGCTTCGATAGCGGGGAATTCTGGACCCGTCTCATCCTAAAAATTGCCTATAAAGAAGGCTTTGGAAGGGTCTTGGCGGAGGGCATAGCGAGGGCCGCCGATATCCTAGGAAAAGGAAAGGAGTTCAGCCCCCATGTGGCCCATGGCTTCATCACCCACTGGGACGGCCATTTCTTTGGAAGCCCCCGATTCCCTTACTGGATCGTATCCGCCCTGAACTGGGCTACGGAGTCTAGGGATCCCAATGTCCATGGTTATGCCCAAGAGATCGAATACTGGTGGCGAGGTGGAAAGGGTCCCATAACCATGGACCAAATCAAAGCGATTGGAAAGCGCCTTTATGGCTCCGAGAAGGCCGTCGCCTTGGAAAGTGGATACGACTATAAGGCGCAACCGACCATATGGCATGAGAACAACGATTGCATAAAGGATTCCCTCCTGACCTGCGACCAGATTTTTCCGATAATCTTTAGCCACACTAGTCCCGACGGATTCGGAGATACGGGGGCTGATGCCCTTCTCTTCCGAACGGCTACGGGTATCGAAATGGACGAATATGAGCTTAGACGTGTAGGAGAGCGTATCTTCAACCTCGAGAGGGCCATTGCCATAAGGGAGGGGAGGAGGCGAAGGGATGACGAACAGGTAATACCCTACTTCATGAAGCCAGATCGCCAGGGTATAGGATTGGACGAGGAAAAGTTCAGACGCCTCATGGATGAGTTCTATGAGCTTCGGGGTTGGGATGTCGAAACTGGGATCCCTACGAAACGTAAGCTCGAGGAGCTAGGTTTAGGGGATGTGGCCGAGGGACTGGAAAAGGCAATAGGGAGGCTACCATAATGGATGAGACTAGGCTAAACCACAAATGAAGAAAATCGTGAGGAAGGGAAACAATTTGCTAGAGAAGGTATTTCGTGCTTGCCTTCACGGCCTCTTCTATAAGCCTTTGAAGCTCCTGGGGTAGGGCTTCCCCCCTTATTCTCATGAAGCCTCGCACAATGATGGCCCTAGCCTCCTCGTAGGTTAATCCTCTCGTCATGAGATATTCGATCTCCTCCTTAGCAATCTTGCCTATGGAGGCTTCGTGGGAAAGCTGGACATCAGGGACTCGTCCTTCGAGCTCCGGAATAGCCTTTATGAGGCCTGAGGGGCTTAGGATGAGACCTTGGCACTCCAAGTGGGCCCTTACATTCGGTGCCATGCCAATGAGATGCCCCCTCGTCCATATATCGCCACCCTTCGTTATTGCCCTTGTCCTGACCTCGGCCCTGGAGCCTGAAGCCTCCAAGAAGACCCGCCCTCCCACATCTAAAGAAGAGCCTGGCATGGCGAGAAGGAGATTGTTGTAAATGGCGATTGAACCCTCACCCTTTAAATAGGTCGTAGGGTACATCTGAAGGGATTTGACTGGTCTTAGGCATATGTAGTTCGAAAGGAAGATCCCCCCTTCCTCGACGATCGTAGCAGTCCTAGGCCTTACGGCGACCTCCTCCCCCCAATTGTGGATCATCGTGAAGGAAAGCCTTCCACCACGCTTTACATAGAACTCCGATACGCCTATGTGAAGCCCAGATTTTAGGGCAGGTGATACAAGGCATCCCGTCACGACATGAAGCTCTGCGCCAGGTTCGACGATGATTATATTATGGACGGCTTGGGCTACTCTTTCTTCAGCTAGGAAGAGGCACGCCTGAACGGGCCTGAGGATCCTTACACCTGGAAGGGCCCTGATGAAGTAACCCCTTTGCCAGTTAAGCTCGACAAAGCTCGTGTACTTATCTTCATCAACCTCCAGGGCCTTCCACCAGTATTGGCTTTCTAGCCAATCGTAGCGCTTCAAGGCCTCCTCCGTGCTTAGGATCTCCAAGCCTTCTGCCCTTGTTTGACAGAAAACTACGGATCGGTTCATCTGAAGGTAGGATCCGGACCTGTTTGTCTCGAGGGGGTCTATTCCGGCCTCTAAAAGGGCCCTTTGCTCCTCCTTGCTCAGGGAGGTTAGGGAAGTCTTTGGGAGCTCCCTTGGATGGGGATCATAAACGCTTAGATCCAAATCTGGCCCGAAGGATGCTGGCTTCTCCCTCGCCCTCTCTGCCCGCTTCTTCAGGTCCTGCGAAGGCATCTCATACATTCCTCGTATCCGTATTTCCTTATGGTTTCGAGGATCTTCCTCGGTTCCTCGCTACACACTATAGTGCCGTTATATAAGACATGCCCCTTATCGGCATCCACATAGTCCAAGATATAGCCCGTATGGCTTATGATGATGGCGGATCTCTGGGCTCTAGTCTCCCTATCCTTGCAGGGCATCCCTCTCTCAAGGAGTCGGTTAATACCTCTACCCACCAAGGCTATATTCTCCAAGTCGACTCCAGACTCAGGCTCATCCAAGAGGGCTAAGTCGGGCTGTAAGGCAAGTATCTGGAGGAGTTCAGCCCTCCTGACTTCGCCTCCGGAGAAACCGTAGTTAACATCCCGATCCAAGAAATCCGCCATAGCGAGTTCGAAGACCAATTTATCGATGTCAACTTTTTCTCTGCAACAGATCTCAAGAAGCTGTCTTAGCTTCAATCCCCTTATGGCTGGGGGCCTCTGAAAGAAGAGTCCTATGCCTAGCTTCACCCTCTCATAGACGGGCATCCCCGAAAGATCCTTTCCCTTGAAGAGGATGCGCCCCTTCCTTACCTTGTAGTCCTCCAAGCCAATGATCGCCATGAAGAGGGAAGTCTTTCCCGCACCATTGGGACCGAAGAGGGCATGGATTTCCCCAGGTCCTATATCGAGGTTCACATCATGGAGAACATCCCTTCCTGCTACTTCCACCGTCAAATCCCTGATCTGGAGAAGCATTGAGGAAACCTTCCCATGGATTCCGCACTCAACGCTATGAAGAACGTAGGTTCTAGATTAGCTTTTTTGAAGCAGTTTATAGATGGGCTTTAAGGGGTCAGGTTTGGAGGAAGAGTTAGGGTCAGGGTTGGGTTAGGTCTTTATGAAGGACGTTTCTAGACCCTTCTTTCCCTATATACTAATCGTGGGAGCATTAGTTCCCTTTCCTTCCTTCTAACCGGTCCCCGCCCATCGAAAATCCTTCGAGGCAAAAAGTTATCAGCTCGTCCCTCGAAATTCTTTCCGTTGGTTGGGACGGTCATGGGCTTCATGGAAAAAATCCTAGAAGCGAAGGTTGCTCCTAGGGAGCTAGCCATTTTCTGGCTTGGCCAAAACTCCTTCATATTCAAAACTTCCAAGGAAACCTTGATAGGCTTGGACCTGTACCTTTCGAGGGTCTATGCCACTGAGCGCCATGTCCATCCAGAGCCCCCTATGAGGCCGGAAGAGGTTATTGTGGACTATGTCTTCAGCACCCACGATCACCTTGATCACCTGGATCCCTATACGATTCCTGGAATCCTCAAAAGGTCCCCTAAGGCTATCTTCATAGGAACGCCTGAAGGACATGATCATTACATAAAGCTTGGAGTTCCACCTTCCCAGGCCATAGGCATGGAGGCTGGTGAAACTCTAAGACTGAAGGACTTCCGGGTCACAGCCTTTTACTCCGTCGATCCTAAGGAAGGCTTCGGAACAACCCATTATGGCTACCTTTTCTCCTTTGATGCTTGTAAAGTCTATAATATGGGGGATTCCTCGCCGGGTATGGCCAAGGAGCCTGAGGCAATCCTGAAGCCCGTAGCCGAGGCAAAGCCCGATATAGCCATGTTCCCCATCGTGGGAGACTATCCGGGCAGAAGGCCGGAGCAGGCGCTGAGCTTCTCTAGGATCGTAAGACCGAAGATCGTCATCCCGACACATTACGGATGCTTCGTAGGAAGGGATGCAGACCCCAGGGAGTTTCTAGGGCTATTCAGGGGAATTCCAGATGTAAAGCCCGTCATCATCGAATACATGGGAAGCTACATCTATCGACCTGGGGAAGTCTAGGCTTAAGCCCTACCCTTCTCCATTCCATAAGACTGAGTTTCCAAAACAGGCTTTATGGCTTTAAGCCATCGTATCGTGTCCCTGACGGCACCAGCACAGACTATCGTTACGCGATGCTCAGCTCCCTCTTGAAGGATCCGCGCGAACTTAGCCCTTATCCGCTCCTCGTCGAGGATAAGATCCTCAGGATGGATCCATCTCTCCATGACTATGGAATTCCCAAGAACTTCCTTGGCGATGCTAATAGATGTCCATGGGCTTATCTGGACTGTCCTCAGCCCTGCAATCTCCTTTATGGCAGGAAGAAAAGGCCCTATATTCCCACAGCTATGGAAGTAGGATATGCCTTCCCTGTAAAACTCGGCAAGCCTCTTCTCGCGAGGGAGGACCAGCTCCCTATAATTCTTAGGCGAAAGAACCTTGGCGTCAACCTCATCATTGCTCAAGGAAGAGGAGGCGACAACTTCTCTACCCAAAAAACGACTCCAATCAACTTCCCAGACAATCCTAGCCTCCGTAACGAAGTCCAAGAGCTCCTCGATGAGGCGAGGCCTCTTTATGAGGCTTAGGAGGCTGTTCTGCCAGCCCATCATGTGGACGAGGACTCCCCAGGGTCCTCTTGTCCAAGGACGGTATTCTATGCGAAGGTTTTCGCCAACGATTTTCCTCATAGCATCATGAAACCTATGAACCTTAGGCATGAGGCCGCTACTA
>JAGTQN010000006.1:0-9958 GCA_018396395.1 Candidatus Bathyarchaeota archaeon
CTAATTTAATTTCGTTATTAGATTAAAGTTAGGAAGAATGAAAGGATAGGCGTAAACGATGGAATTGGACTAGTCTAGATTAGAAAATGAGGTGGCTAAAGAAAGCTCACTAAAGCCTTACACTATATCGGGTGCCTTATGGTTTCTACTTTACGCCTTACGCCTTATGCTCCAACCCTTAGGCCTAAGTATAAGCGCCCTATGTCCTTATTCCCAAGGATGTCTTCGGAGGGCCCTTCGGCTATGCACTTTCCAGCCACGAGGAGGTAGCATCTATCGGAGCTCTCGAGAGCTTTTAAGGCATTCTGCTCGGCTAAAAGAATGGGAGTTCCAGAATCCCTTATCCTCTTAAGACATTGGAAAATGGAGGCTGTAGCCTTGGGTGAAAGAGAAGCCGTAGGTTCGTCGAGAAGAAGGACCTTTGGCCTTCCCATCAAGGCCCTTGCGAGGGCCAACATCTGGCGCTCACCACCACTGAGGTTCTCAGCCCTCTCCTTACGCCGCCCCTTGAGCTCTGGAAAAAGGCTGTAGATGGCTTCCATATCATTCCTAAGGCTCCTGCCATCCGATCTGGCATAAGCCCCCATTTCCAGATTCTCCTCTACGCTTAAGCTCAGGAAGATGTTACTCAACTGAGGAACGTAGCCTATACCAAGCCTCGCCAGGCGATCTGTTCTGAAGCCCAGAATGTCAACCCCTTTGTAAAGGATGTGCCCTGAGAAGACCTTCGCAAGGCCCACGATACTCTTTATCAGCGTAGATTTGCCGCTTCCGTTGGGACCTATGAGGGAGACAATCTCCCCATCACTAAGGCTTATGGATATGCCCTGTAAAACCTGGAGCTTTCCATAACCAGCTACTAGGTCCCTGACTTCTATAACAGGGGTTTCCAAAAGCCCAACCCAGCCTTCTATGGATTCTCTAAGCCTCTCCCTACTTAACCCTCACCAAGGTAAACTCCCACGACCTTAGGATCGTTCACGACCTCCTCGGGTTTCCCTTCGGCTATAATCCTTCCTTCATGGAGGACATAGATCTTATCTGCATGCTCAGAGAGGATGTCGATCCTATGCTCTATGATGAAGAAGGTGAGACCAAGCCTTTCCCTAAGGTGGGCGATCCTTTCAAAGATCCTCCTCGCTAGGGTGGGATTTACCCCAGCCGCTGGCTCGTCCAGGAGAAGCATCCTAGGTCTGCTCATGAGGGCCCTTCCGATTTCCAGGAGCTTCATCTGCCCTCCGGAAATATCGCTGGCAGGGGAAAGGGCAAGGTGATCGATCTCCAAAAGCCTAAGAATTTCCATGGCTTTCATGGCGATCTCCTCTTCATGTCTCCTCCAAGCCCCCCAATTGCGGAAGATGCCCAAGAAGCTCTCCCCAGGATTACCTTGGGATCCCAGCATTACGTTATCGAGGACCGTAAGCCTTTGGAAAAGCCTTGGTATCTGGAATGTCCTAACGAGTCCCTTGGACCATATCTCATGGGGTTCTAGATCGTCGATATCGATCCCATCGAAGTAAACATGGCCTTTATCTGGGCTGTAGATGCCGGAAATAATGTTGAAAAGGGTCGTCTTGCCGCTTCCGTTGGGACCTATGAGGCCAGTAATTGTGTTGGGCTTTACGGAAAGGGTTACATCATCGATAGCTCTTAAGGTTCCGAAAGTCTTCACAAGGTTCTCAGTGCTTAGAAGTCCTTCCTCAGCCATCCCGCCTCATCCCTCTGGCTTTAAGTCAAAATTCCTTCCTTTCCTTTCTGTTCGATTTCGACCTGCTCCATTCCTTCTACCCTCATCTCTCATCGTTTCATATCCCCTTTGTCTTCCTTTGCGATTGCCTTGCCATGCTTTGTATGGGCTCTAATCTCTGTCCCTCCCTTTCTACTATTTAGCCTCATCTTAATACATTCCCTAAGTTTCGCAAGGGCCGATAGGATTTTCTTAGCCCTTTCTTCCCCTTCCCCTTCCCCTCCCCCTTCTCCCTTCCTTGCCACCTTAAAGGCCTTTATGGCTGGAGTCTTAACCTTTTCCTCCTTCAGAAGTCCACCTGGACGATATAGAAGGACAAAGATTATCAGAATGCCCACGATTATGGCCCTTAAATTATTTGGGTCCATAGGCATGATCCTAAGATCCTTTGCCATACGGGCACTCCTTTCGAAGAACTCGACTAAAAGGGCTCCCAAAAGAACCCCCATGTTATTCCCCACACCCCCAAGGATGACCATGATCCACATAGAAAAAGTAAGGGTCGGCTCGAACATGTAGGGGTTTACGTATTGAACATACTGGGCGAAGAGGGACCCGGAAAGGCCTGCGAGGCTTGAGCCTAGAGCAAAGACTTGAGCCTTATAGCCAAAGACATTCTTACCGTAAACTTCGGCGGCAAGGGAGTCATCCCTAACGGCCCGAAGAACCCTTCCATAGGGCGAGTTGCCGACGATCCTTATAAGAAGGAGGCATAAAGCAAGCACCGAGAAGATAAGGAGGAGCTGAAGCCAGTAGAATTCCCTCGTACCCCCACCAAGGGCTATGGCCGAAGGGACCCCTATTCCCCAGACTCCATGGGCTATCCATTCCTCATTCTTGAATACCATACGAAGGATTTCTCCGAAGGCTATTGTTGCCATGGCTAGATAGTCCTCCCTCAGTCTCAAGGCAGGCAGAGAGGCGATGATCCCCATGAAGGAAGCAACCACTATGCTGAGGAATGCGCACAGGGGAAAAGGAAGGCCTGCCGCTGCTGCCAAAGCCGTTGCGTAGGCACCTACCATAAAGAAGGCTACATGACCGAAGTTAGCCAAGCCCGTGAAACCATACTGAAGATTGAGGGCTAGGGCAGATATGGCGAAGATGCCCGTATAGGCGAGGCCATCCAAGACATAGATTAAGGGATCGGCGAAACCTAATCACCCCTTCCCGATCGCCTAAAGAGCCCTTCAGGCTTGAATAAAAGAAGGATGATAAGGATTATGAAGGATATGGCCGTCCTGTAGTCTGCTGAAAGGTTGAGGGATACTAGACCTACGATTCCTAGGTTTTCAGCTGCTCCTATGATGTACGCAGCGACCAGGGAACCGTAGAAGCTTCCAGCTCCGCCTAGGATTGTCACGGCGAAGGCGGAAAGAAGGATCTTCCAGCCAAGAAGGGGGACGAGGGCTGTTCCAGCGGCGAGAAAGGCTCCCCCTAGCCCAGCCAAGGCTCCAGAGAGGAACCATCCTATCGAGGTGATAAGCCCCACATTAATGCCTGAAGCCATGGCAAGGTTGGGGTTATCGGAGGTAGCCCGAATGGCTTTTCCAATTTTACTTCTTTTAAGGAAAATGTGGAGGACTAAAGCTGTTGCGGCCGCATCCAGGAGGATCAATAGCCAAATGAGGCTTGTGGATATGGGAGGCCATCGATATATAGGAAAGAAGATTTTGAAGGATAGAATGCCCCCTCCCCAAATCTCCATGCATGTATGCCTTAGGATAAGCCCGAGCCCTACGGAGGCCATCATCAGTTGAATCGTTGAGGATCCCCTTCGGCTTAAAGGAGCGAAAAGGATGTTATAGCTAAGGGCGCCAAGAATTCCTGAGGCTAAGAAGGCCATGGCGAAGGCTACATATATGGACGCCTTAAGCTGAACTAGGAAGGCATAAGATATATAGCCTCCGAAGGATATGAACTCGGTGTGGGCAAAGTTCGGGAACTTCGATAGACCGTAGGTAAGGGATAAGCCTACGGCTGCCAAAAGGTAGAGACTTCCTGAAACAAGGGATTCAAAGAGGACCTGGGCGAGGTTTACCATGGATGGCCCTCTTTAAGAGGAATAAAGAAAATAAAAATTTTAATTCTAAGCCCTTTTAAGGCCATCTGCCTATTTCTTTGAACTTGTACTGCCCTGGCGCTACTTCCTCTACGTCCCAGATAAGATAATAGGAGTACATGATATCGATACCGTTTGGCTGGAATATCTTATGCCCTGATGGGCCTATGTAGTTCTTAGCAATCGTCAGAACGGCATCCCTTATCTTCGTTCCATTATACTCACCACAGTAGGCGATAGCCTGGATAACCAACATAGTGGCATCATAGCAAGTATCGCAGTAAACCATTGGCTCCATGCCGAAGGCCTCCGTATACTTCCTTACGAACTCCTCGTATAGGATGCCTCCTGGAGCCGTGGGAGCTGTCCCTATGAGGGCTTTGGACATAAACTCTGCTGCGGCTGGGTCTCCCTCTGGTGGAAGCATGGCTGCTCCATAGACTCCCTCGGCACTAATCCATTGGATGGTCTCCAAGCCTGCCTCCCGAGCCTGTCTGAACATGACTGTCGCATCCTCAGGATAGCCCACATGTACGACCACATCTGGATTTGCAGCCTTTACCTGCTCGAGTTCCGTCCTATAGTCGAGCTTCTTCTCATCGAAGAAAATCTTGACAACTCCCTCGCCAACCTTCTTCTTTACCTCCTCATAGATGCCCCTTCCATAGGCGTTATCCATTATCACATACGCAACCCTCTTGTAGCCCCTTTCAAGGACGAGGTCACCAATAACGGCACCTTGGAGTACATCGCTAGGGCATGTACGCATAATGTAGCTATTCGGATATTCGATCGAAAATATGGGACCTGATACGCTTGGAGAGATGATCAAGACCTTCTTCTCGATAAGATACGGAGCGATAGCCCTAAGCATGGCGCTTCCTGTAGTTCCAATGATAACCTGTACTCCATCAACCTCCACGAGCTTCTTGGCGACCTCCAAGGCCCTCGTAGGATCCGTTGCATCGTCTTCTGTAATGAGCTGGATGCGCCTTCCCCTTATACCTCCCTTGGCGTTCACTTCATCGACGGCAAGCTGGGCTCCCTTGGCAATCTTCGTTCCAAAGGGACCAAGGCCCCCGCTAAGGGATTGGATCTGACCAATCTTTATTATGTCTGGAAGAATTGGCTTTGCCTTTTCCAATGCAGCCTGATAGCCCTTCGCGTATCCAGTGCTGTTACCTTGTTGCAAGCCGGCTTGGTATCCCTCCTGGTAAGCCCCTCGAGATCCTGCCTCATATCCCGCGGAATAGCCTGATGTGTTGCCCGCAAAGTAGCCTACGCCTCCTGCAATGATCGCTATCACTATGATAGCTATCAATGCCATAGCCGTAGAAATGCCCCTCTTCGAATTCTTGATATTTCCCAACAAAGTTCACCGATCTTGCTTATACGATGTATTGGGAATAAAAGTCTTACCCTTTCTTTTTGCAAAACCCCTCTCCTTTTTTTATTTTTTCATATGCCTTGATTCGGACAATTCTCCATCTAGTCTGCAAGCCAAGAAACCTTTATCCTTCATCCTTTATCCTTCATCCAACATCCAGCATCCCGCCACAGGATTTCAAATCTAGGATCAGATGGCTTCCTCACTTTGCGAGATCGGCAACAATGGCTCCATTCAGTTTCACGAGGTCGCTAGGCTTCAGCCTGATACCTACGTATGGCGATCCTGCACTTCCTATGACGAACTCCTTCTGGAGAACCTTGGTATCCACGAAGGTCCTTAATCCAGAACCAATGGCAGGAATGCCCCCGACTGTAAAGCCGAGGCTTTTCAGTTCCTTTGCCCTTCCAAGCCTTACATCGGCATGGAGGAGCATCTCCAATTTTCCCAATTCTAGCCTATCGTCGCCTAGGATCATGGCTAAGAGGGGCTCCCCATCGGAGAAGCATAGAAGGGCCTTTAATATGTTCGCCACAGGTACACCCAAAGCCTTTGCTACCGTTTGGCTTTCTTTCCCCCAATCTTTATGCTCCAAAATCTGGGCATCGATTCCATGCCTTTCGATCAATTGTTTCGTATGCTCTATCCAGTTCTTAGGCATAGGGCTCCAAGCCTCACTCCATCCCATCCTAGACTTACCATCGATCTAATAACTCTAAGAAGCCTTAATGGCAATATCTCCCTTAAAAGACTAGCCTTCAAAACCTTTTAGAAGATTTAGGATCTTCTCGACACTTGGATTGCCCTCGAGGGCCTCCTCAACCGCCTGGAGGAAGCTCCTTACTGGAATGACCTTAATTCCCCTCTGGATGAGGGCATTTTCCATGCCGAAGTCACCAAGGCGCTCGTAGTTATACTCTGGTATCAGAAGCTTCTTCGCATACTCATCCGCTAGGGCTGCCTCAATTTTACCCATGCCCCTGTAATCAAGACCCCCCACAGGCCATACCTCTCCTCGCATGGTTATAGCACCCGTCATGATGACAGTCGGATCTACGGGTATGCCTACGAAGGAAGAGAGCATGGCCGTAGCTATGGCTAGACCGGCTGATGGACCAGAAACTGGGGGAAGGGCTATGCTGGGGGCTACCATCTGCTTCTCCATTCCTTTGGCAGGGGTTATAAGCTCCACATAGACATCGTAGTTCTTGAATCTCCAGTCGGATATGGAATTGATGTAGACGAAGGCATCCTGGGCGCTGGCAAGGATGCTTTCCCCGAGCTCGCTTCCGACGATCCTGACGTTTCCTGATCCCCTCGGGTTGACGGTAACTTCAATAACGCCTACGAAGCCTCCCTGCCCTGACTCCCCTAGGGCTACGAGCCCATAGCTCTTTCCAATCTCGGGCTCCTTTATCCTTACTGTGCTACGGATCATACTCCTGGCTTGCTCCACATACTCGTCCGTCACGGTTTCCAAAGCCTTTTCGAAGTGATAGAGGCTTAAGGGATAGTTGCCTGGATCGAGCTTTTCAAGGATTTGGATAAGTCCTTCGTCCGGCATTTCCTCGGCTTTGATGTTGAGCCTTTCGAATAGCCTCTTGAGATCGGGTTCAAAGAGCCTTCGAATCTCTTCTCGCTTGTCGGGCCTTACCTTTAGGGCCTCCAAGAGCTTGTATCCGGATTCCAGTTCCTTCGCCCTCAATCGATTTGCCTCATGGAGCGTATCGGCCATCTTGCGAGGACTTAGGACCTTCTTCTCAAAGACCTTCAGGACATCCTCCACCGTAACGCCGTTTTCCAAGGCATCCCTGTATCGCCTTAGATGCACCTCTAGTATTTCCTGCTTCTCTGCCCGATTCTTAGGATACGTAAAGGAGAAGTGCCTTGTGAAGCGCTCCAGAAGGGCTGGATCTAAGGTTTCTATGCGGTTTGTGGCTCCAATGACGACAACATTGGTAAGGGGTGTGAAACCATCGATTTCTGTCAGGAGCTGGGAGACGACCCTATCGACTATGGGATCATGGGTCCCCCTCCTGGGGGCGATGGAATCTATCTCATCGAAGAAGATGATGGCTGGAGCATTCTTCCTGGCATCGTCGAAGATATCACGGATCGTTTTCTCCGGGTCTCCATAATGCCCTTCAAGGATCGAAGGGCCATTTACACTATAGAACCATACATTGCTCTCGCCCGCTATGGCCTTAGCCAATAGGGTCTTTCCTGTCCCAGGAGGACCGCTGAAGATGAAGCCCTTGGGTGGCAAATAGCCTGCCTTTATAGCCAGGTTAGGGTTCAAAGCCAAGGATATCTCCTTGATAACCTCCTCCTTTATGCCATGGAGACCTCCGACATCGCTGTAGCGCTCCCTAGGGGCTATTCTGTTAATGGCTCTCTTGGCAGCATCCGTCTTCTCCGTGGATGTATAAGCCTTGAGCTTACGGCCTGCATCCCTGAAGTCGCTGGCAGTCACCTGCCTTCCGAGGCTCTTGAGACCCTCCAAGCCCTCGGTAGAGCCTGACTTGGAAGCAAAGATGAGCTTCCTCTGGAGGGGCTCCGATTTGGCGGACATTACGATGCTGAAGGCATTGACTACGTCAGCCGGTGTCAACCTGAGGCTTCCTAGGGATCGAAGGCTGTCCTCGAGGGTATCAATAATGACATCCGGTGGAAGGGTTATGCCATACCTAGCGCATTCCCTCTTGGCAATTTCTAGGAGCATCTCCCTCGTTACGTCGGCATCCAGATCGATCGTTCCTACGAGGCCCCTCCTTCTTAGCGTCTCGGTGATGGCTTCGTATTCATTCGTGGATATGAGAACTATGCATCGATAGTTCCGCTTCTGAAGGCTATCGATCTTTTCTAGGAAAACCGTCTGAACCCTCGTTTCTTCCATGCCAACTTCCGTCGTAGACTGGAATTTTTTTCCGAAGGCTTGGAACTCGTCTATAAGGACGATGCTGGGCATGGAGAAGGCCGTATCGAAGAATTGGCTGAGCTGCTGGGCGCTCCGGCCGTACCACATCGTATATACGTCTTCGGGTCTCAATACTGCATAACGGACAAGGAGCCCATATTTGAGCCCATCCTCAAAGACCTCCCTCTGGCAGACTTCCGCAAAGAAGGTCTTTCCGCTTCCAGAACCTCCCTTGAGGATGAAGACCTTTGGAGGGGGTAGGGGAGCCGTCTTCCTGAATTCTGGGTCTCGAAAGATATGGTATCGAGCGCTTATGAGGATACGATGAAGCTCCAAATCCCTCCCGACGAGATCTTCGCGGGTCGCCTTCGGAAAGTCATGGGCCTTCCTTATCTTCCTAGCCCATCTTTCAGCCTTCTTCCTACGGGCATCGGGAGGCATCCTGAGGAATCGCCAGAGCCTATACTGCCAAGAGGTTAGGTAGAGGGCCGGTGCGAAGATCTTCCTCAGCCTATCGTGCTTATGCCACCACTGGTCTACAAATTCATCTTCCTCGGTCATCGACTCCTAGCCTCCCTTAATGGGCGTCAAGAAACCATAGAGAATAAAGAGGAGAAGGGCGCTTAGGAACAAGGCTACTGCGACTCCGATCCACCGTCGCCTCGAGACCTCCTCGCTTTTGCTTCGATAGTAGGAGTCCACGATGAGGAAAGCGTTAAAATAGGCTAGGGGCGAAGCTACGAAGGCTAGGAGGATAAGGCCCATGGAAGTCGGAAACTGAAGCTCTATAAGGCTTCCAGAAGGGTTTACCCTCCTCACAGAAAGGGTTATTGTGATCGTATAGCTTCCTGGAGGCGCCTCAGTTCCCGATTGGAATTCCACATAATATCCAGATTGTAGCCTCGTAACCTTCGTTGCCGTTCGTTCATACCAGCTAGGATCGCCTGTAAGGACTCCAAGTCCATAGCGCCAAGGATTTGGACTTAGGAAGGTTATGGTAACATTATAATACCCTCCCTCCTCTGGAAGGACTTCCACGATGGACTGGAAGCTTACGTTGGCGGCCATGTAGAGCTGGAACCTCTGGCGGCTGTAGGGGCTGCAGTAGGCTGCCAAGTCGGAGACGGGGGGCGTTATTGCCATATAGAAGACATCCCCAAGCTTCATACTAACTTCTTGGCTTATCCGAAAGCCCCCTCCCTCCGCTAAGATGGTGTTAGGGCTAAGGAAGAAGATAAGGGGGGCGATTAGGATGGGGGTGAAAAGGAGGGGAAGGGTAAGCTTAGAAAATGCCATTTTCCTTTAAGAATTTCTCGGCGCCATATTTAAGGGTAAGGTGGCAGGGCATAACCCTCGAAGCGACGGATATCCCTTCATCGACTCCTTTACAGCGCCTTTTCTAGCCTCTAATCCTTTAGGATGAATCCAAGGAAAAAGATCCAATCAGCAGCCTTTTATTCGTATTCGTTTCCTTTTCTATCATCGGAGACATCAAAGTAATCTAACCTTCAAGAAAGATTAAAATGTCGCAAATGGCTACGTCATTGAAGACCTAAAGGCTTATAGGAACCTAAGCCTGTAGTTAAGAAGCCTCCCAAAGGAGTCCGTTGAAAAATGCCTCGGTACAAATCCACAGCCGATGTCCTAAAGGTCTTGGGCGATAAAAGCCAGGTTCGAAAGACTTAGGTTTTAGCCTTAAGTCCGAGAAACATAGGCATTATCGCCCATGTCGACCATGGAAAAACGACAATGACGGACAGCCTTTTAGCGGCGGCAGGCCTCCTCTCCCCCTCCGTTGCGGGCGAGGCCCTAGCCCTAGACTACATGGAGGGAGGGGGCTTTCGG
>JAGTQN010000006.1:10002-11705 GCA_018396395.1 Candidatus Bathyarchaeota archaeon
TGATGGAAGGCCCTATGTCATCAACCTCATCGATACTCCGGGGCATATAGACTTCACGGGAATGGTCACTAGATCCCTGAGGGCAATCGATGGCGCCGTAGTGGTCGTAGATGCAGTAGAGGGCGTTATGACCCAAACAGAAACGGTAACTCGACAAGCCCTGGAGGAGCGTGTTAGGCCAGTTCTATACATAAATAAGATCGATCGTCTTATCACGGAGCTGAGGCTAACGTCCTCCGAAGTTCAGAATGCCCTGGGCAGGATCATCCGAGACTTTAACGAGCTCATTCAGATGTATGGGGAACCGGGTTTTCGAGAATCTTGGAGGGTCAATCCTGCCAACAATAACGTCGCCTTCGGCTCGGCAAAGCACAGATGGGGCTTTACCTTGGGCATCGCTAGGGATAAGGGAATGAAGTTCTCGGATGTTGTAGATGCCTACAAAACCGGTTCCGTCGAGAACCTATCAAAGACATTGCCCCTTCATGAGGCTATTCTTAACATGGTCGTTGAACATATGCCACCACCCCATGTCGCCCAGAAATACAGGATTTCGAAAATCTGGCGGGGAAGCCTAGACTCGGAAGTCGGAAAGGCTATGGAGACATGCGACGACAATGGGCCAACGGTTATGTGTGTAAGCAAAGTCAATGTGGATCCCCAAGCAGGCATCATCGCCACAGGCCGTCTCTTCTCGGGAACCCTTACAGAGGGCCAGAACCTCCACCTTATAAGCTCGAAGAGTTCCGGCCGTGTCCAACAAGTTTGCATATACATGGGGCCCTATAGGGAGATTGTAGGAAGTCTCCCCGCGGGAAACATCCCAGCAGTGCTTGGGCTAAGTGCGGCCAGGGCTGGGGAAACCCTCGCATCCATTAAGGATGTGGTTCCCTTCGAGGCCATCCGATACGTCACGGAGCCCGTCATGACCATAGCCGTGGAGCCCAAGTACAGCCGCGACCTACCGCGCCTCGTAGAGGTCCTAAACAAGCTTTCCATCGAGGATCCGACCCTAGTAACAAAGATAGACCAGGAGAGCGGCGAGTATCTCGTTTCAGGCATGGGGCAAGTTCACATGGAGATAGCCCAAACCCTCATCCAGAAGACGGGACTCGAAATCATCACTTCAAGGCCCATCGTCATCTACAGGGAAAGTATTCGGGAATCCGCCGGTCCCTACATGGGGAAGTCTCCCAACAAGCATAACAGGGCTTACATAAGCGTCGAACCCTTGGCTCCAGAGGTCATAGAGAAAATCATCAGTGGAGAAATTAACGATAGTTTAGATCGAAGGGCTTTGGCAAAGATCCTCAGGGATTTAGGCTGGGATGCGGAAGAGGCAAGGAATGTCTGGAGCATCGATCAGCATGGATGTCTCCTCGTGGATCGGACAAAGGGCGTTCAGTATCTGAACGAGGTTAGGGATTACATAACCTCCGGCTTCCTCTACGCTATGGATGATGGTCCCCTAACCCGCGAGTACGTCAGGGGTGTGAAGGTGAATCTGGAAAAGGCAGAACTCCACTCGGATCCCGTTCATAGGGGACCTGCCCAGATCATCCCTATGGTTAGGAGGGCCATCTTCGCTGGTTTGCTCTCCGCGGATCCCATCCTTCTCGAACCCATCATGAAGCTGGCAGTAAAGGCTCCCTTGGACATGGTCGGAACTGTTACGAAGATCATTTCAGGGCGAGGAGCTTGAA
>JAGTQN010000006.1:11778-39465 GCA_018396395.1 Candidatus Bathyarchaeota archaeon
TGCAGACGTAATGAGGTCGATGACTTCTGGAAGGGCCTTCTGGTCCCTCTTCTTCTCAAGATGGTCTCCTGTTCCCCAGAGTATGCTTCCAAAGCTCATCGAGGAGATAAGAAGGCGAAAAGGGCTGTCGGCTGAACCACCGAAGGCTGAAGAATTCATGGATAGGGACTAAGTTAATAGCTTCATGAGCGCCTTTCTTTAAGGCGTCAAATAAATCGAGGCAAAGGCTCAAATAAAACAGCTTTGCCGGCCGCTGAAAGGTTTAGACGACAGACTCGGAAAAATCGAGGAAGGGCTTTTGGGCTTCGAATTAAAGGGTCTCGGGAGCCTATTATTATTGCGAGGGGTTCATTAGCCTGGGAAATGTTATCTTATATTGGTCAGTAAGTTAAGCCAACTTGCCCATGTCGGCCTCTATCTTCTTCCAATCGACGACCTTCTTAACCATATCCCTAAGCTGGGCCTTCATGAGATCCATGGCTGTAGGGCCCAGCTGACTTACGTTCCAAGTAACAAAGGGTGGATAGAAGACAGCCTCTTTCAGTATGGGCTTTCCATCCACCATGTCAAACTTGATGAAGCCTATCTCCCTGAGATAGCAGCTATCGTTTGGACAGAGAATGTCGATTTCCCTCATTTCCTTCTTCAGGAAGATGAACTTGTAATCTTCGGCCTTTTCTATAATCCTGCCGCAGGGGCATTGGATCTTTCCTTCCGATGCCGTATAGACCACCAATTTTAGAATTCTCTCCTTTGCTATTAAGGCTTTCTATCTCGTTGCCGTCATATCATAGCGTTGGTAATTTCATCTTTTCAGGAAAGCGAGAGGGTTTTTATGAATCTATTGTATAAAATAAGCGAAGAAGAATGGATGCTAGGCTTCTACACCTTCCCATGGGAGCCTTCGCCTTCAAGCCCGACGGTACATTATTGGCGAAGACCTTCTATCCTAAGGATCCTGATGAGGCTGCCGCCCGCATCGGAGGCCTAGAATCGGGAAATCCCCCGGAAGAGACCATGGCTTTAATAAGGGACCTGATGGAAAAGGGTTACAAGAATTTCCTCGTAGATTCGGAGGCATTGACTCGAAGCCTTAAGAAGGTTGGGATTAGGGCTACTTATGCGAAGGCTGAGACCCAAGGTTGGATCCGATCTTTTTACGAAAACCCTGGAAAGATGGCCGTTGAACTGGGCTTCGTTGAGAAGGAGGAAGATTACCATACCTTTGTCCACAGGGTTTCCATAGCCCTTACGAGGATCAGGATCAGGAAAGCCTCAGAAAGGAAAGATTCCCTCCTCGTCCAAGGAGTTGCAGCCCTCGAGGAGATCGATAAGGTAGCGAATCTCCTCCTTAGCAGGATCCGCGAATGGTATGGGCTCCACTTTCCCGAAGTGGGCAAGCTCGTAGAGAATCCTGAAACGTACCTAAGGATCGTAGCAAACCTAGGCCATAGGAAGGAATTTAGCCCTGAGAGATTGAAAGGCTTCATATCATCAGAGGCTAGGGTCGAAGAACTGAATAGGGCATCCAAGGAATCCATCGGAGCCGATTTTGCTGAGGAAGATCTTGCCCAAATCAGGAAGATGGCGGAGGTTGTTCTTAGGCTTATGGGCTTTAGGAATTCCTTGGAAACTTACATAAGCCATATGGCGGAAGAATTGGCGCCCAATGCATCAGCCCTCGTAGGACCGATAATATGTGCCAAGCTCATAGCCAGGGCTGGAAGCCTCGAAAAGCTTTCTAGAATGCCCTCAAGCACAATCCAGGTTCTGGGGGCTGAGAAGGCCCTCTTCAGATCCCTCCGTACTGGGGCCCGTCCTCCCAAGCATGGCATCATATTCCAGCATCCTTTTGTACATCAGTCTCCGAAGGCCATAAGGGGGAAGATTGCGAGGAATCTGGCCGGAAAGCTCGCCATAGCCTCCAGGATCGATGCCTATGGGGGGGTTTACATGGGTGAGAAGCTGAGGGAAGACTTGGAGAAACGTCTAGAGGATATCAAGAAGGGCTATGGCTCCGCAAAGCCTAGGGAAAGGGGGCGAGGAGCTTGAAGGTCGAGGCCCATGAGCGCTTTGAAGGCGTCTACTGGGTCATCTTTGAAAACGGTAAGAGGTTTTTGGCTACAGAAAACCTTACCCCAGGAAGGAATGTCTATGGGGAAAAGCTAGTCGTCCAAGATTCGAAGGAGTATAGGCTTTGGGATCCCTACAGGAGCAAGCTTGGCGCCCTTATCATGAAGGGGGTTAGGCGCCTTCCTTTGAAGGCCAGAGATAGGGTTCTATACCTTGGCGCAGCCTCTGGAACGACAGCAAGCCATGTCTCGGACATCGTTGGGTCTGAGGGAAGGGTTTATTGCGTAGAGTTCAGCCCCAGATCCATGAGGGACCTCGTGAACAATGTTTGCGAGTATAGGGCGAATATGATCCCGATCCTCGAGGATGCCAGGTTTCCAGAGAAATACAGGAGTATCGTGGGCATCGTAGATGTTATCTATTGCGATATTGCACAACCTGAGCAAGCGAGGATCCTGGCGGACAATGCCGATATGTTCCTTAGAAAGGGAGGCTCATCCTTTCTAGCCGTGAAGGCGAGGAGCATCGATGTAACCAAGAAGCCCTCGGAAATCTTCGAAGCCGAGCTTGAGGTCCTTAGGGAGAGGAGCTTCAAGATTCAGGAATGCCTCTACCTTGAACCCTACGATCGAGACCATATGATGGTTGTAGCCCGCTTTGGAGCCTGAGAATGCCTTTGGTAACCGAAGGATTCCCCTTTCCTACGACCATCCTATCCGAAGGAAAGGTTAGGATCCTCGTACCTAGGGCTACCATAGAAGGACCTAGCCTCAAAGGGCCATCATCGAGGCGTTTCCCCGTATTTTACAACCCAGGAATGGCCTTAAACAGGGACCTCTCCGTCCTCGCCCTAAGGGTTGAAAGGCGCCTCCTAGGGCGGGAAGCCCTCGCATGCGATGCCATGGCAGGATGCGGAGCCAAGGGCTTGAGGCTAGCGGCCGAGGTCGAAGGAACAAGGATCCTTCTAAACGACATAAACCCCATGGCTGTGCGCCTCATAAACTATAACGTACGGCTCAATGCCTTGGAAGAAAGGGCGATAGTTAGGAATGAAGATGCCCGCCTCTTGCTTTTGGAAAGGGCCTTCAGGGAAGGAACCTTGGACTATGTAGATGTGGATCCCTTCGGTTCTCCAGCCGTCTTCGTAGAGGCAGCTTTGTGCAGCCTCGTCGACGGTGGATTTTTAGCCCTTACTGCCACGGATACGGCTGTCCTTAACGGCGTTCATGCTGAGGCCTGTATTCGAAAATACTGGGCAAAGCCTCTGAGATGCGAGTATCATCATGAAGTCGGAGCAAGAATCCTCCTAGGCTATACAGCTCGGGTCGCCGCCATGCATGGCTTCGGCATAAGTCCACTGCTTACAGAAAGGTCAAGCCATTATGTCAGAACGATTGTTTCTATAAATCGGTCCTCCAAGTCCTTAAGGGAGACCATGAATTCCTTAGGTTTCCTTTTCCACTGCCATAGCTGCTTCCATAGGCATCTAGAACCCTACGACCATGCGCATAAGCGTACGGGGCTTGTATGCTCCTGTGGTTCAAAGCTGAGCTGGGCTGGTCCCCTTTGGATAGGAAGATTAGGGGATAAAGCTTTCTTGAAATCGATGCTCCAGGAATCAGAAAAAGGAGCTATGCAGGAGCCCAGAAGGGTTAGGAGGCTCTTAGAACTGCTTGTGGATGAGGTTGAGGCTCCACCGACTTATTTCGTACCACAGGAAATATGCAAGGAACTTGGCATTCCTATACCTTCCCTGAAAGAGATTGCCCTTAGACTTCAAAGCCTTGGCTATAGCTTCTTCTTAACCCACTTCTCCCCAGGAAGCTTTAGAACGGATGCCCCGGCGAAGGCCCTCGCCGAGCTTCTTCGGAGGGGCTAGGCTTCAACTTCAGCTACAGCTTCAATTCAACCTCAACCTTAGCTTCATCCTAAGCCTACACCCCACCTACGCCTAAGCCCTTCCCAACCTCGGGCATCTCAAAAGTGTAATTAACCGACACCTAAGCCCAAGCCTAAGCTTAAGTCTCGGGACTTCTTCTCCTAAAGGGGGTTAGAAGCCATTTTGTAAAATTCGAGCATTTTATCGGACTCACTGCCCCCGCCTCGTCGCATTTATCGCTCAACTCACAGATAAGGCAGGGACAATCGATGATGGAATCGAGGTTCACTGAGCGCTTTATGGCATAAAGCCTATATGTCCATCGCTCCTCGTTGAGTTCCTTTACCCGCTTTATGAGCTTCCTCCGTTCAAGCCTAAGGGATATCCTAGATCCTTCCCGGCTCGTCGTCCCTAGGCTACGCCAGAGATCACTTTGGAGGATCCCCTTCTCCCCTGCATCAAGGACGATCTGAAGGGCTTGTCTCTCGATTTCCCGACGTTTAGACTGGGAATTCGTCTTCGAGACCACTTATCCCCATTCCCCCAATTAAAGAAAGGGCCGAACCATATAAACATGGTTTCCCCAAGATTCTTTCATCCATTCGCGGCCATGGGGCTATACTGTTACTACGAGGTCTAGATGCTTCAGGAGGCTCGCATAGCGATTTCTTACGGTAACCTCTGTAACGTTAGCAACCTCTGCAAGCTCCCTCTGGGTAAGCCTTCCTCCGTTTAAAATGGAGGCAACGTAGAGGGCTGCTGCCGCGATACCCGTCGGACCCCTTCCACTTGTCAATCCCATCTCCGTCGCTATTTTGATGATATGGGCAGCGAGCCTCTCGGTTTTACCTTGAATACCTAACTGGTTCGAAAACCTAGAGACATAGTGTAACGGAGTGATGGGAGGGACGAATTCGCCCAGTTCCTTCACCATGAACCTATAGCTTCGGCCAATTTCTTTCTTCGAAAGGAGGGAAACCCTTGAAATCTCGTCCAATGTCCTCGCAACACCGCACTGACGGCAAGCCATATATATGGCTGCGGCCACCATGCCCTGGATGCTCCGGCCCCGGATTAAGTGTAGCTTTAAGGCCCTTCGATAGATCACCGAGGCTGTTTCTAGGATATGCCTCGGAATGTTCAGGGAAGTGCTCATCTTGCTCAACTCAGCGAGGGCAAAGGCGAGGTTTCTTTCAGAGGCATCCGAAAGCCTCACCCTCCTTTGCCACTTGCGGAGGTTGTATATCTGAGCTGCCTGGTCTGGGCTAATATGCCTGGTGTTCGGAAGCCTTCTCCAATCGATGACGGTTGAAAGTCCCTTATCATGGATGGTATAGGTTAAAGGGGCTCCAACGCGGGTCCTCTTAGCCTTCTGTTCATCGTTAAAGGCTCTCCATTCTGGTCCCGTATCGGCGATCTTTTCTTGGACGACGAAGCCGCAGTTCGCGCATACAATCTCGGCATTCTCGTAATCCCTGATGAGTTTATCACTTCCACACTCCTGGCATCTTCTTACAGGAGTTCTGCTCATCTAAACCTCATCCTCCTCCGCGGAGCTAAAGCGTAAAGACTTCCGCCTTTCTTCAAGAATTCTTCCGTCTTTTTTATGGTTGGCTTTACAAGAACATAAGGGGATCTTGTGGGACCGATGATGTCTGCCACGATCCCTATAGGATTCATCTTTGCGTCTACGACTTCATCGCCTATTCCAGGAATGTTGAGTGCCTTAACAACGATGTTTCCTTCTTTTGAGATATGGAGAGGGGCCCCTAGCTTATACAAATTCATTGCTCCGCTTGAGGATTCTGAAGGCACAAAGGGGAATGACCTTATTTAAGGTTTTCTTACATCAGGCTCCAAGAAAACTTGAGATTTTTCAGCTCTTTGTACGAAATAAAATGATCTGTTCCTGAATTTTCCAAAGGAGCCTCGTTTTTCCCTCCCTTGTCCTTTATTTTTTCTTTTCCTCTTTATAAGCCGATGGCATTCATCAAGGGCGAAAGAAAAAGATTTAAACCCATATATCCTATGCTTCGGATCAGTCTGGTTCCCTCGGTAATGGGACCCATCTTGTTATCATATCGAATTGAATTGAATTGAATAGGATCGAAAATCTTTCAGCCTTAGGTGGCTTGTATGGCCCTATTGGAAGCCATTCTTCTTGACTGTGATGGGACCATCGTAGAACTACACTTCGATTATATGGGCGCGAGGCGAGCGATAATCGAATTCTTGGCTAAGAAGGGCTTTGAAAGAACGCTGTTCAGCGATGATGACCCCATTCAGGTAACCCTCGAAAAGCTGAAAAAGATTTTGGAAAACGTGGGGCAGGGACACCTCTTCGAAGACTTCTTTATTCCCAGTAAGGAAATTATGGATCGATTTGAGATTGAAGCCTCCGAAAGGACGAATCTTATGCCAGGAGCCCTGGATACGATAAGATCCTTGAAGGCTATGGGTCTCAAAGTTGCCCTAGTTACCAATGCCGGTAGGAAGGCTATTGAGCTTCTATTCAGAAGGCTTCTGGAAAAGTCCCTCTTTGAAGCCATCATAACGAGGGATGATGTAAAGCTTATGAAACCTGACCCATCGCCAGTCTTCGAAGCCTTGAGAAGGTTAGGAGTCCTCGCTTCAAAGGCCGCCATCGTCGGAGATAGCCCTATCGATATCAAAGCAGGCATTGCAGCTGGAGTAAAGACCGTAGGGATCGCTCCGAATTCGGAAAGGGAAGGGATCCTAAGAAGGGCTGGAGCCGATTATGTCATCCTATCCTTAACAGAACTTCCTGATCTCTTGGCAAGGATGGAGGAAGCATGAGGCTTATAGGTTGCGTAGAATAGAAATAGAATTATTTAGAGATTTTATGTTTATGTAGAGTAGAAATAAAATATAGTCAATCTCAAAACCTTTGAGCTATTCAAGGATAGACTTATCCTGTAAGGGGATGGTAGAATCCTCTTGTAAGGGTCAAATTTTTCCAGACTTACTATAATTTTTGATTCTTTTTCCATTCCTACTTAACCCATCCCTTCTCGATAAAATCATCGAGGGCTTTCTGGCGAAAGCATGTCTCCTCTCGTCTGAAGGTTTAGCCCTCTAGCCCTTCATCTTGTATTCTAGCATGGGTTTAGGTATTCTGGCATTCCACGTTTAGGACTTCCTACCCTTTTCCCTTAATCCTTTAAAATGCCATCTTCGGATAATCGTCTCTTCTATCCCGCAGGTGCCTTCTTATTCGAATACTGGTTTCATCCAATCGACCTTTCCAAGGTGTCGTTTGAGTAAACTCGCTTATGCCGTTTTTCTCCATAATAGCCACATTTACTCCTTTCTTAAAGTCGATCTGGTATGCCATTCTAAAGGGTCTATTCCATGATTGATCTGCGGATATAGAAGCGGAATAGCCCCAACTAAGAAATCGAAACTACATGGAAAAAATGAACGCTACAGCCAATACTGAATAATGCTACCATGTTTTAAGCAAATATTGAAAAAGTTTTCAATACTTTCTCGTCATCATATTTCGAGGCTAAATTTGGCTTAATTCTCATCCTCCATTTTTTCTATGTCCTCAACCTCTCTAAGTTCCTTAATCCTCCTAAGCCTATACCGGACCATTGTGGTTTCAAGCTCCTCCCTAAGGAGCCTGTATAGATCCTTATGGATTCTTACGAAATCCGGATCGTCCGAGTGCCTCGGTCTTTTCAAGGCTATTTTGACGATTCTCCTGACAGTTGTGGGTTTTGAAGAAAGAACGATGACATCCTCCGCCATCTCGACTGCCTCCCTAAGGTTATGGGTTACTAGGATGAAGGTCTTTCCAGTATCTCGCCATATGTCTAGGATATCCTCCCTTAGGGCTGCCGAGGTATACTCGTCTAAGGCGCTGAAGGCCTCATCCATCAGGACGACCTCCGGATCGACTGCCAGGGCTCGGGCTATGCCAACACGCTGTTTCATCCCACCAGATAATGCCTTCGGATAGGAGTCCTCATAACCCTTTAAGCCAACCATCTCAAGAAGTTCCCTAGCGATTCTAAGCCTATCAGTTTTTGAGAGATGCTTGCCTTCAAGTCCCAACTCAACATTCTGGAGGACAGTCCGCCAAGGGAATAGGGCAAAACTTTGGAAAACCATGGAAATCTTCGGATGGGGTCCCTTTATCCTCTCTCCCTCAAACCTTATGGCTCCGTAAGTAGGCTTCTCAAGACCTGCCATCATCTTAAGCAATGTCGATTTTCCACAACCGCTCGGTCCTACAATGCAGGTGAAGTCCCTTTTTTTCACCTTGAAGCTTACATTCTTAATAATAGGAAATTCTGTACCTTTGAACCTGTAAACCTTTGTCACATCTTCAACCTCAATCTGGCTTAGGCTATCCATTTACTGCCACTTCCTAACCCTGTTTTCCAAGAAACCGAACAGCAAACGATCCAATGCTATCGATAAGAACCCTATAGCCATAATACCTGCGAAGGCATCGTGGATGGCCCCAGCCTCAGCCGAAATGTTGATGAAGGAGCCGATTCCCGCGACTCTCACGACGATCTCCACAGCCAAGACAACTTCCCAGACGAAGTCTAGGGATAGCCTCAATCCCGTTATCAGATGGGGAGTTATGGCTGGGAGGATTACTTCCCTAAGCTCATTGAACTTTCCTGGATGGAAGATCATCAATACTTGGAAGAAATCAGGGGCGATCTCCCTTACCCCCGTTCTGACGGTGAAGAAGATGGGAAAGAAGGCGCAGAGGGTAGCCATCAGGATGGCTGAGGTTTCTGGTCCGAACCATAGGATCGCCAAAGGGAGTATGGCCAGATCGGGAAGCCCTCCTACAAGCATGAGGAGGGGTGTAACAGATGAATCGAAGCCTATTCTTAGGCCGGCTAGGATGGCCAATGGGGTCGCAGCGACTAGGGCTAGAAGAATTCCAAAAGATATGTTAAGGAAGCTCCTAAGGATGGCAGCTATGAATTCTGGGCTTCCAAGGCGAAAAAGGAGGGTTTCGAAGACCTTGGATGGCGGAGGACAAAGATCTGAAGGCATAATCCCAATCGTTACGACGGCTTCCCAAATTGAGAAAAGAAAGCTCAACGGCAGAATCCATATAAAGAGATCCTTTCCATCGAAACTCAGAAATTCCGATAGGATTGCCTTGTCTTCTTCCTTCTTCACCTTTACCATAGCGGGCTACCTCCTGTTTCCTCACGAAACCAGATCAGGATATGAGAAAAAAATTGATGCGATTCCAATAGTATCCAGGTAATACGCCCAATAGGCCCCTGATAGCTTTATGAAAGTCCTAAGAGACAAGAAAGGATCTTTGGAAAGCCTTCTGAAGGCTTCTTTTCTACAGGTTTAATACCATAAAGGGAAGGGCCTCAAGCCAGTTATCTATCGGAGGGTTTGGCATCTCCTAAGCTCAAATTAAAAAAGCCTTGGAGGATGGATGGGGTAACTTCTTTTTTATTTTTTATAGTTTTGTGGCTTAATTATGGTTTATAGGTAATAGAGGGCGTTTTCGGTCTCCGAGTCATGGAGCTGTTTCCGAAAGTTTCCGTAAATCGCCCATCTTACTGGTAGAGACAGAAGGGAAAAACCGGAAAAAATTAAGCCATAAGCATTTTTTATTTTTATTTTTTTATTTCCTAGCAAAAGGTTGAAAATTCTTTGTTAATCTTTAACCGGCCCATGCCCCTTATAGGAGGTTCCCTTGCCTATCATCCCTATGGCTTTCCTTCGCCAGGTCCCTTTTTTCCAATGCAAAGCCATCGACTTGCTTCCATCTTCCATCGTAAGGCGTCGATGATTCGAGCTCAGTCTATGCTTCCATCCATGGCAAGATAGGACTTTTCCCTTACATAAACAACTGGTATTCCCAGCTTCCTGAGCCTTCGCCTCAGATTCCGATCGTTCGTAGCAACGGGACATCGCCAAGCTTTGGCTGTCCTTAGGATCAAATCATCGACTGTTTCATCATTCCGCTTCTCGACTTCAACCAAGATGCACTTCTCCACGATTCTCAGGGCAAAATTGGCCTCTCGCCCGGCCTTTGTGGTGTCTCTCTTGGCGACCTCCCTTAGTTCCTCGAAGACTGGAATAAGAACGATGGGCTCGACGGACCTTTCGAGGACTTCCTGAAGAAGCCTAAGGATGTCTATACCCAGATGCAAGGATGCCATTAGGAAATTCGAATCTAAGATGATCTTTACCATGGAACCATCTATAAAGCTATTGATACGCTGAAAGGTTAAATTATCCCCTCGCATTAGTATTAAGCTTTAGCATGGGATAGCCTTGGGTACAAGCGTATACGAGATAGACCTTTTCAATCGAAAAGGCTTTGTAAGGAAGGTTTGCAGAGCTTGCGGAAAGGCCTTCTGGACCTTGAACCATGAGAAAGAGCTATGTGGCGATCAGCCCTGCGTAGAGTATGAATTTATCGGAAAGCCCGCCGTTACGAAGGAATTCACCCTAAGGAGCCTTAGGGAATCCTTCCTCGGCTTCTTCGAAAGGGAAGGACATACGAGGATAAGGCGTTACCCTGTCGTTGCAAGGTGGAGGGAGGATGTATACCTCGTAGGGGCGAGCATCTACGACTTTCAGCCCTGGGTAACGGAAGGCCTTGTCCCTCCACCAGCGAATCCCTTGACCATCTCCCAGCCCTGCATAAGGCTTACGGACTTGGAGAACGTCGGTCGTACTGGAAGACACCTTACAAGCTTCGAGATGATGGCCCATCATGCCTTCAACTTCCCCGGAAGGCAAGTCTACTGGATCGATGAAACAGTTGATTACTGCTACAGGTTTTATGTCGAGGAACTTGGCATTCCTGAGGAAAGGATCGCCTTTAAGGAGGACTTCTGGGAGGGTGGTGGTAATGCGGGAGAGGATCTGGAGGTTCTCATCGATGGCTTGGAAGTGGCAACCCTCGTCTTCATGCATTATGCGACCGTGAACGATACCCTTCAGCCCCTTCAGAACAGAATCGTCGATACGGGGTATGGCCTCGAGAGAAACCTATGGCTTCTAAGGGCTTCACCTAATGTCTATGAAGCCCTTTATGGGGACCTCGTGGAAAGGTTTGCCCGATTAGCAGGTTTCCATAAGGTCGAGGAGAATATCCTCAGGGAAGTATCGAAGGTGGCAGGCTTCGTGGATGCTAGGAGACCTAGCGATCTGAGGAATTCCATTGCCCAGAGAATTGGCATCGAAGTCGAGGAACTGGAAGCCATTCTAAAGCCCTATGAAGCCCTCTATGCCATCCTAGATCATACGAGGACCCTCCTCTGGATGCTTGGGGATGGCGTCGTTCCTTCGAATATGGGAGCCGGTTACATAGCCAGGCTCCTCCTACGAAGGTCAGTAAGACTTATGGAGCCCCTTCAAATACCCGTAACCCTTAGAGATATTATGGAAGCCCATATAGAGGCTTCCTACCAGGACTTTCCTGAATTCAAGGAAGTGGCTGAAAAGATTCTAGAAATCCTTGAACTTGAGGAGAAACGCTACAGGCAGTCGTTGGTCAAAGGAATCGAATTGCTGAAAAGAAGGGCTAAGGAGCTTAAGAGTAAGGGCATAAGCGCCCTATCGACGGAAGACTTGGTCTTCTTCTATGATTCCCATGGAGTCCCACCCGAGATCCTCAAGGAGCAGGCTGGGAAGCTAGGCTTGGAGATAAAGGTTCCTGGGGACTTCTACTCGGCCCTCGCAAAGAGACATGAAAGGGTTCAAAGAATAGCCAAGGCTGCTGATGCCTACAGGTCAAAGCTTTTGCAGGAGCTCCTAGGGCTTCCCGAAACTCAGTTGCTCTACTATGACGATTCGTATCTGAGGACCTTCAAAGCCAAGGTCTTGAAGGTTGTTGATGGAAGATACGTCATCCTCGATAGGACGGCCTTCTATCCTGAAGGGGGTGGACAGCTTTGCGACAACGGCCGTCTCAAGTTCAGAAACCATGAAGCCTTGGTTAAGGACGTTCAGAATATCGGGGGCTTCGTCCTTCATGGGCTTGAGGGAACTATCCCAGAGGCTGGTGAGGAAGTCATAGGAGAAGTGGAATGGAATAGAAGGGAGCAACTTATGCGCCACCATACGGCAGCCCACATCCTCAATGCTGCCGCAAGGCATGTCCTAGGAAGGCATGTCTGGCAAACAGGAGCGGAGAAGGCTGTTGAAAAGGCAAGGCTTGACATTTCCCATTTCAAGCGCATTTCTCCAGAGGAGCTTAGAAGGATTGAGGAACTAGCTAATGAAGTTGTCCTAAGGAATCTAAACGTTCGCATATCCTTCATGCCTAGGGAGAAAGCCGAGGAGAAGTATGGTTTCATCCTTTATCAAGGAGGTGTTTTTCCAGGAAAGACAATCCGAGTTGTTGAAATCGAGGGATGGGATGCTGAAGCCTGCGGAGGCCTCCATTGCAGTTCCACAGGATTGGTTGGCTTCATAAAGATCCTTTCCGCTGAGAGGATCCAAGATGGCGTCGAGAGACTTACCTTCGCTGCAGGAGAAGCGGCTATACGGTATGTGCAGCGGATGGAGGATCTGATTAGAGAAACGGCTGAAGCCCTCCATGTGTCCAAAGAGGAGCTTCCAAGGGCTGCCGCTGAAATGGCTTCGGAGCTGAAGGTCCTTCGGAGCGAGGCAGAACGCCTGAGGGAAAGGCTCATAGAAAGTCAGGTTGAATCGATGCTTAAGGAAGCGGAAAGTCTCGGAGATGTAAGGCTCCTGATCAAGTTTATGGAAGGTGCGGATGTGGATGCGAATTTCGCCGTGAAAATTGCCAACACCCTAGTCAACAAGGATGGGGGACTCGTAGCGATCTTCTTCGTCCTTGGAAAGACAGTTCAAGTGGTTGCCATGGTTGGGGATGAAGCCCAAAAGAAGGGTCTTCATGCCGGAAAGATCGTCACTCTCGTTGCCGATAGAGCTGGGGGTGGTGGGGGTGGAACACCGAGGCTAGGGCAAGGCGGCGGTCTTGAAAGGGATAAGGTTCTAGGGATGGCTAGTTATTTGAGACAGGCTATTGGTGGTTGGGTAAAGGAGCAAAATTAAGGAAAGCTGAATTATGCAAAAATGCATTATGCTAGGATAGTTCGGGTTTAGTTTCGTAGAAATGGGCTTAGGTAGGCTTGCTACCAAAATTTGTAAGTAAGAAATTTTGGAATTTTCTTCCAAAGGAGGGAAGCTATAAGGACTGCTTAAAGATGCTGTTGTCACATTCTGGAAAGTAATGGAATAGATCAAGAAATAGGTGCCATTAAACAGAGGGCAAAATAAATTCAAAAAGCAAAACAAAACCTGGAAAATCTTCAAAGTCACAAAAGTCTTAATGGAGAGAGATTTATTTGGACATAAATATTCGGACTTAAAGATCTCGCAATTAAGTGGCGTTACTTGGATTGGTTCCAGAAGTGTTGCAGAAGAACTTTCAAAAATCCAACGATTGCATCGAATCTTAACTATCTAAAAAATCCTATATAATAATCGTAAGAAAATACTCGTTAAGTAAACTGATTTCGCTGGTCCTTTCAAACTCAAGGAGCGCCTGATTATATACGACAAATCCAAAAAGAAAACTTCCTTACAGAATTCAAACGGACAATAACGGTGCTTATTAATTTCTCCCTTAGTGAATTCTCCAAATATTGAGTTTTGCCTAAAATCTATCACAAAGGAAAAAAGAAGGGATTTGCGGGGATTTTACGATTTTAATACAAATCGACTTTTGCGATGCAAGCATAACAATGGAAAACCTTCCAAGATCCTTATGGAATTCCTGAAAGGTCTAAGCCAAGGTCGCTGATCTTAGCCTTATTCGGGCTTCCATTATCTGGGTTCCAGCCCCTGAGTTCATAGTACCTTTTTAGCATGGGCTCAAGCTCACAGACCTGTCCCTTAGCGAAACCATCGGGAAGGGGTTCCTTCGTAAACCTATCCGGAAGGCTATCGTCCTTTGTCCTTATTCCACATAGGAAATTGTATGCCCTCTTCAAATTCCAAGCTTTATCCCCAGCCTCTAGGATGCCCTCCTTATCCATGGGCAATCCAGTGATGGCTTCATAGGCCTTGGCGACGAGCTCAAAGGAAGTAACTCCGAAGACAGGGAACTTGCATAGGCAAAGGGCATCCAAGGCTGAACAGAGGTTCTGATATAGGATCACGACTTCAGGCTTTCTTTCGATGGTGAAGCCATCGAGGGCTTCGTTCAGTCCATACTCTGGCATGAGGAGACCCCTTTCGATGCAGTTAGCAAGGCCCTGCATATGGCAGGCTCCACGGTTCGAGGTGGCATAGGCTAGGCCCATGGACTTGAACCTTCGGGGCTCATGGGCAGGAACCTCCAAACCCTTCACATGGATGGCAAAGGCTTCGGAGCCCTTTCCTATGTGCCTAGAAGCTTCAAAGACCCCCTTGCCTAGGATTTCCCCAAAGCCCTCCCTCCGCCCTATGAGCTCCGTGAGGCGAACAATGGCTTCGTGATTTCCCCATTCTAGGTCGATGCCGCCCGTGTCGGACGTATCGATGAGGCCTCGCTCATAGCATTCCATGGCGAAGGCTATAACGGCACCCGTGGAGATCGTATCTATGCCATAACGGTTGCATAGATCATTGGCTTTGGCTATAGACTCGAGGTTTTCGTTCATGCACATGGAGCCCAGCATGGCTATCGTTTCATACTCAGGTCCCGGTCCCTTAAGCCCTTTATAGGGTCCTTCCTTCACTTCGATTTCCCGGCCGCAAGCGATGGGGCATCCTAAGCATGCCCAGGGAGCCTTCAGGATAGTCTTTGCCATGGTGGAGCCCGTGATCTTAGAGGCTCCCGGGAAGCTTCCCTTTCTCCAGTTTTTTATCGGTAGGTTTCCGATGTGCTCAAAGACTTCAACTCCTCCCGCCGTTCCATATTGGCGGAAGCTCTGGGCCCTAGGAGCCTTCGCAATCCCATCCCTGAAGGCCTTTAGACATTCACCAAAGGCTGCTTTATTGGCTATGGGAACCCTCATCCTCCCACGGACAGCGATGGCTTTGAGCCCTTTGGATCCCATGACGGCTCCAAGTCCAGTCCTTCCGAAGGCTCTACCATCATCGTTGATGATGGCTGCCAATTTAACGAGTCTCTCCCCAGCGGGTCCTATGCAGGCAACCCTAAGGTGAGGATCCCCGAGCTCGATCCTAAGGCGTTCCATGGTCTCGAAGGTGTCGAGGCCCCATAGATGGGAGGCATCAAGGACTTCAGCCCTTCCATTAAAAATCTTCAGGTACAGAGGGGATGAAGCCCTCCCTTCGACTACGATGCCGTCGAAGCCCGCGAATTTCAGCTCGCTTGGAAAGAAGCCCGCCGAACTTGCCTCCCCGAAGATCCCGGTAAGGGGAGACTTTGCTACGGCGGAGGCCCTTGTGCCTCCTGGGACGAAGGTACCTGTGAAGGGTCCAGTCATTATGATGAGATGATTTTCTGGACTTAGGGGATCAACGGATGCGGGCACTTCCTTATAGAGAAGCCAGGCACCGTAGGCACTTCCTCCGAAGAGTTTCTTGGCTATCTCGAAGTCTAGAGGCTCCGTGTCGACCCTTTCTTTACTAAGGTCTACGCGAAGAAGGCTTCCCATATAACCTCCTATCAAGGCTAAGCCTCCGAGAAGGATTTCTGGACTTTGGAGCTCCTTCAATCCTTAGGAAATTCAAGCCCCTTCAACCCATTTTTATAGGAACGAAGGAGTAAATTTAAAGCTAGCTGAGGAAATGAATTTTGTTTTGGGATGGTAGAAACATGTCCGTCGTTCGAGGTTGGGAAGTCCAAGGCGTTAAGGTTCCGATGCCCTTCGAGAGAGTCCTGAAGATTCTTGTCTCTCCGGAAGTTGGGAACTCTGAGCATACAACGATTCTTTTCTCCATAATAAGCCCTGGCTCCACTACAGGCCTCCATAGGCATGAAGAAAGCGAGGAATGCATGTACGTAGTCTCGGGAAGGGGCTGCTATAAGGTTGCCGGGAAGGAGATTTCCTTCGAGCCCGATTCCATCCTTATCGCAAAAAAGGGTGAGGAGCATGAGATCAGAAACCTTAGTGACGAGACTATGAAGCTCGTAGCCATCTTTGCGCCACCACTCAAGCCCTCAGGATACATCGAAGAAGCGTTAAGAAAAAGGTTGGCAAGTTTAAAGAAATAGGAATTCTATGGCATCGACTTTCCCATTCTTCAAGGTGTTATAAGAAGAAAGAAAATGAATTTTTCATGGATAGTTGAAGTGCAAAAATATAGTCGACATATCGATTAAATTGAGAATTCCATGTAATAAAAAGATACAACAAATTAAGCATTAGCGAAACTCATACCTGTAGAGCGAAAAAGCCATTTTAAATTTATTGAAGGTTGAACAGTATTGAGTATGAAAAGATCTTATTCTTATATCATGATTAGCCTCAATTCACGGTAAAAGAGTCTAAGGGGATTGAGTAGTCGCAGGATGCCTTTTACACCCTTTCCTTTTGGACCAGCCCCTTCGTTAGGGCTTATCTTCAAAAGACGATGGCATGCACCTACGTTCATACTAGCCAATACGATTGTTGATTTAGAGCACTCTTAGTTATTCTGCTTGTGTGAGATTATACTTTGCATGAATATTTGCATACATTTATTATGGCTTTCTTTGTAGGTTGTCGGCTGGGTTGTGTCATGTTTCTATTTGAAGGAATTTTTGGCGATTTGGAAAGCATTCCTATTAGGGAAGAAAGATCGAAAACTTAGTCTTAATTCCTTTATGATATCTGGAGCCTCGGCATGATTTTCCACGTCTTTATTGATTCTTCTATTTATGAAGATATAATGCTTCTTTATCCTATAGAAACGAATCCATTTTACAATTCTTCTTCGTCTTTGAAGTTTATGGTTTTTGTGTATTAATCGGAATTCTAGGTTTAGCATACTATTTGTGTTTAATTCTATTTTTCTAAAGATAAAACTTAAAAAAAGAAAAAAAAAGAAAAAGAAAAGTAAGATGAAAGTAAAATGTCAAATCAAAATTCCAATTTATAGTGAAAGCAAATAATAACTGAATATTTTTTCAAGAATGCACGGGCTAAGGTATCAAAGCCCACATTATAAATTATTTGAATGCTTAATACCCCGATAATGATTAAACTTACAATTCACATTCAATTATAAAACAAGAAGCATCTAATAGAAATCCATGGAAGTTTCTCAAACTACTATGTTGTTGCTTAGGAAGATGCCATAGCCTTGTTCCCATCCTTTGGTCTTCTATAATAGTCGTCGGCAAGCCTTCGGCCAGTCCTCCGCTCCCACTCTTCAGCTGGTATGCCGTATTTCTCGTGGATTGGATCCCTATACAACTCTGGAAGTACGTTAAACGTGCAGAATGGTATGATGCGCCCATCAGGAATTACGTAATGGATACAACAATGCTTCACCCTTTCGATATCGTAGTTGTAAAGATCTTGGAAATGCATGAGCCCTACGAAAAGGGCTCTGTGGTGAAAATCGGCCAAGGCGCCGTAATCATGCTTTATAAGGACATTATAGACGAGCCTGGCAAGGCTCAAACCCTTCGGTGCCCGTTCCCTATCTACGAAGCTCCCAAGCTTGTACAGCAACTGAGCTCCGACTATGTACTTGCTCCTTCCCTCCCGAAGCTCCTCAGCCTTTTTTTTAAGATATTCCAAAAGACCCTCCACATCGACGAAGCGGGTTACAGGAATGAGCCTCCTCGCCTCATCCACAAAGATGTACGTAGCCATACCACATGCGAAATGGGATGCCAACTGGTACTCGGGACGACCTGTTATGGCTTCGACAAAATTGCTGAAGGGTATGGCAGCAGGTACTGGGAAGAAATCCTCTGGGACGACTTGCCCTCCTGTGAAGGTCTCTATGCGCTGGAGGACATCAGGAATCGTTATGCGAAAGCGCTCCCTATCAGCCCTGGGCATGCGACCAACAAGGGAAACGGGCTGATAGTTAACGCCTCTTATGACATCCATGTTCCGAACAGCATAATCGAGGATGGGGCCGCATTCTTCATCATTAATGCTTTTTATGATCGTAGGGACGAGGACGATGCCCATCCCGGCACGTCGACAGTTTTCTATGGCTAGGGGAGCCTCCCTGTAGTTTTTAGGATTAGTTTTTTCAGAAAGGCCGTCGAAGCTCATGTAAACCGTGTTAACTCCGGCTCCTCGGACCTTCATGGCGAGCTCAGGATCTGTGGCAAGCCTTATGCCATCCGTGTTTAGCTGTACGTGCTCTATGCCCTCTTCCTTGCATATTCTTATGATGTCAAGGATATCTTCCCTTAGGGTTGGCTCCCCACCTGTAAGCTGGATGGCATTGCATGGAACAGGTTTTTCAGCCCTAAGGCTCCTTACCATGGAACGGATTTGCTCGAGGCTGGGCTCGAAGACGAAGCCAGCCTTTTGGGCATAGAAGAAGCAGTACCAGCAGGCGAGGTCGCATCGATTCGTCACTACAATATTGGCTAGGGCGGTATGGCCCATGTGGAGGCTACAGAGACCACAGTCCTTTGGGCAGAGGGGTTCCCCTTTATCTATGTTAGGATTCTCAAGCTTCCTGGCATCGTAGGCATACTTCTCAGCCTTAGCGTAGAGGGCACTGCTCCCCCAGTAGAGGTCGTCAAATTCTCCATGCTGGGGACAAACCTTTCTTATCCTCACTTTTCCCTCGGATTCGTAGATCTCAGCAGGGATAATGGCAAGGCATTCTGGACA
This sequence comes from Candidatus Bathyarchaeota archaeon, assembly GCA_018396395.1. GTDB lineage: Archaea > Thermoproteota > CALKCG01 > B24 > JAGTQN01 > JAGTQN01. The sequence goes on from JAGTQN010000006.1 coordinate 30,475, forward strand.
GAGGCTTTCCGTCCTTTTTGGTAGCATCCGATTCCCTCGAAATCCTTCCATGCCCTTCTTTGCTTTGATAGTGATAGAAGTAAGGGCACACTATATAAGGTTTCCTAATGATAGATTATTGAAATTCAACGAATCTAGAGTTCTCATCAAACAATTTATTAAAAACTAGAAATGAAATGAAAAATTAGTTTTCTTAGAGCCAAAAATTGATCAAAGACTTTTTTTTTAAAAAAAAGAATCTACTGAGGACTATGATATAATAAATATGAGCTTCAACTTCTTAATCTTTTTCTTTTTATAAGGAGTTATTCGCATTCATTTATCGATAAATCCTTGATGGTGGAGGAAAAAGCCTATGGCAAAAATAGGTGATGGAGGAGCCCCCCTCGGGGAGATATTCGTGGAAAGACCAGCCAAGGGCAAGCCCCATTCTGGAAAGGTCCTGGCAGCCGTCCAAGCCCATGCAGACGATATTCCCTTCTTCTGCGCCGGAACAATCGCAAAGCTCATAGATGAAGGCTATACGGCATACCTCATCCAGACAACGAACGATGAGAAGTGCGGTCCAACGCGTAGCATTGGGGAGACGATCCTGAGCAATGAGAAGGATATCGAAGAACTGGCGAAGGTTTTAGGCTTTAAGGGCATCTTCAACCTAGGTTACAGGAATCATCTCATGGATGGGGAATCGCCCCTGGAGATAAGATGTCGCCTTATCTTCTTGTTCCGTCTCCTCAAGGTCGATACAGTCTTCACCTTCAATCCTTGGGGTCATTTTGAAGAGAACCCTGACCATTGGGTAACGGGAGCTGCTGTAGAGGCTGCGGCCTGGATGGCTGGTATGGACAAGGACTATCCAGAGCATTTGGCGGCTGGTCTTAAGCCCCATAGTGTTAGGGAAAGGTACTATTGGGTTGCCAGGGAAGGCCAGCCCTACAATCGCGTCGTGGACATAGCCCCTTGGATTGAGAAGAAAGTCGAAGCCATATGCGTGAATAAGACCCAGGGTCCTGGTGGGTATGCAGGAAGGAGGTTGAAGGCTAGACTTGCGGCAAAGGGCTTGCGCCTTCCGGCCCTGGATGGAAGTGATGAGGATGCCGATAGGGCTTATGTAAGGCTATTCCTCCTCGAACCCTTCGAAAAGCTTGGAAGACTCTATGGGCTCGATTATGCGGAGGCCTTCTACTATATCGGTCCTAAAGACTGGAGCTCCGAGGTTGAGGATTACATAGCCAAGAATGCCCTTCCCCTTAAATAGCCTGAAGAAGGGCATAATGCTCCTTTTTCTTTTGTAGCGACGTTACGGAAGCCTTTAGGCACTAGTCCAGGGAAGGTTTTTAGGGCAAAAGGCCCTTTTTAGGCATCCCTCGTATTAGGGAAGAGGGGATCGTAGCCAAGGGCATGAATGCCTCTAAAAGAAGCCGGAGCCTTGAGCTTAATGCTTATACCAAATCCTTTCAGAAGGCTCATCAGAGCCGCTTCAAAGTAGGGGAAGGATTTCATGGAACAGGAATCCATAGAGAGGCTATTAGATAGGAAGAATGTGATAGCAGTCGTAGGGGTGAGCAGGAGCCCCGAGAAGTATGGGCATCAGGTTTACAGGTACCTAAAAAGCGCCGGCTACAAGGTCTATCCAATAAATCCGAAGGCGGCGGAAATTCTAGGGGATCGTTGCTATCTGGATCTTAAGGCTTTACCAGAAAAGCCCGATCTCGTATGTTTTGTGGTCCCTCCTAAGGTCACGGAAGAGATTCTCCGGACATGCATGGAAATAGGCATTCGAAGGGTTTGGATGCAACCTGGAGCGGAGTCTGAGAAGGCTATAGAATTATGCCACTCGAATGGAATAGAGGTTATCTATGGGACATGTATCATGCTACAACATAAAGCCCTAGAGGAAAGGAAGGGGTTAGCCACTGGCGAATAGAGGCTGTAGCCTAGGACTCTATTAGCTTCTGGAAGTATAACGCTTTCTTTTGGAAGGCTAAGGGTTACGGTTCCTATCATCGATTCTATGCTTCGGAAGGCGATAATAGGCTTCCTCCATTTGGACTTGTCATCGCATCCTTTAGATGCGAATCTGTAGTAATCGAGAAAAGGCTATATGGGCTTCTAGGTTTAATAATCCATGATGGATATGAAGATAACAGACCTAAAATGTACGGTCGTGGAGGGCTATCCCATCGTCCGCATAGATACGGACGAGGGCATCAGCGGTCTATCACAACTCGAGTTCAACAGGGATTACAACAAGCCCCAAGTCCTCTTCTATAAGCGCTTCCTCCTAGGGCAGGATCCTCGGAATGTCGAGAGGGTCATGCTGAGGATACGTCATCTAGGGGGTTTCAAGCCATGGGGAAGTGCCGTAAGCGCCATAGAGGTGGCCCTCTGGGACATAGCAGGGAAAGCTGCCGGCCTACCAGTCTACAGGCTTCTGGGAGGAAAGATTCGAGATAGGGTTCGGGTCTATAACACGGGCACGGGTCCGGGACCGAAGGGATGGGCGCCCGAGGATTATGCCGAGAGTGCCCGTAAGAAGAAAAGCCTTCCTGAAGGTTTTACAATCTTCAAGTACGCCATAGGCTTCCATGGAAGGATGTTCGCCCAAGTCCCTGGGTCCTTCTATGGTGAGCCCGAAGAGGGCTACAGGCTTCGGGGACATGTCACGGAGCGGGGTCTGAAGCATGCCATAAACTGCATAAGGGCCCTCAAGGAGGTCTTCGGTGATGAATGCGGCTTAGCCATCGACTGCGGACCCGGCTTCTCGCCTCAAGCAGCCCTGAGCCTGGCGAAGGCTGTTGAGCCTCTGAATCTCCTTTGGCTCGAGGATCTCATCACTGGCGATTACACACCCTACACGGCCGTCGAGGCCTTCCGCCTCGTCTCCTCGAACACGACGACCCCAATTCATACTGGGGAGCAGATATACTTGCGATATGGCTTCAAGGATCTCATTGAAAAGAATGCAGTCGATGTCATAGGACCGGATCCCTTGGACGATGGGGGCATTGCAGAACTAAAATGGATCGCAGAGTTTGCAGACCTCCATGGCATCCTCATAGCCCCTCATGGCGTAGGGGATGGAATGATAGGATTGGCAGCCCTCATTCAGGTTTGCGCTACGCTTCCCCAGAACTATATCGCCTTCGAGATGCCCCGTCTAGACTCCTTCTGGTATGAGATTGTGGAGGGTCTTCCAAATCCTTTGGTAAAGGAGGGCTTCATAGAGGTGCCAGACAAGCCTGGGCTTGGCGTCGAGCTTAACGAGAAGGCTTTGAGGAAGCGCCTTCCGGAAGGGGATGACTTCCTTTCATGAATTAGACCCATAGGGCTGTTAGCGAAAAAAGCCATAAGGAAGAAGCTTCCAAAGGAGGCTTTGGACCCTCCTTGATCCTCAAGACGAGCGGAAGCCTGCGTTTAAAACAAAAATTTAATAGAGATCATCTTATCTTTACATTTGACTTGAGGGCCGGTCGTCCAGTGGATAGGATACCGCTGAATTTGTTAAGGCTTTGTTCAGCGGCTTAAGATCCGCCTGACACGCGGAAGGTCGAGGGTTCGATCCCCTCCCGGCCCACTTTAGACGAACCCGTGACCCTAATCGATTTCGGAATTTGGCTTAGGAGCCGAGGCAACAGGGAAGCTTCCATCGGAAGAAAGCTGAAGTACTTCAGGCACCTGAAGGGCTCCATAGATGAGATGGCAAGGCAGATTCTTGAAAAACCGTGGTGTGATAAGTCGAAAGTCATGGCTCTGGCAACCCTGAAGCAGTATGCCCAGTTCAAAGGTTTGCCGTTCCCGAAGGTCGATTTTAAGGCTTATGGCAACGTCGAGCCGTACGTTCGAACTCCCGAGATGGTCAGGCATTTTATCCATCGGGTCCGAAAGCCACAGCTGAAAGCCATGATCATGCTTGCCTTGGAGACGGGAGCCACGGCCTTCGAGGTTTGGAGCCTTAGATGGAAGGACATAAACCTGGCTTCTGGGACCGTGACGATAACTGGGACAAAGGGGCATAAGACGAGGACTTACAGGATGAGGTTTGCCCTACCTGCCCACTTTTACGAGACTTCTCTTCTTCCATCAACGATACTAGACTTCATTTACGCTTCATGAAGAGCTTGAAGCCTCGATTTCGCAGAAATAGTCGAAGCCCTCTTCTATGAGTTCTTCTTTAATACTCCTCACACTTGACTTGGTAGAAGCTTTTCTCATGGTCGCAGGAGGGACATCTCTCCGGTGGCTCCCTCCCGAAATGTACATATCCGCATTCCCTACAGACCCACCAGATTTCTCTATCCTTCTTAAATACCGTGCCCCCCTCAACTTCTTTAAGTAGTTTCTTGAATCTCTCCTCGTGATGTTTTTCAGCAACAGCTATAGCCCTTAGTCTCATAGCGATTTCCTGAAGCCCTTCCTTTCCCGCAACCTCGGAAAACTCTGGATACATTTTAGTATGCTCATAATTTTCGCCTGAGATTGCAGCCTTCAGGTTTTCAGAAGTAGAGCCTAGGGTTGTCGGGGCAACTACTTCCACTTTTATTTCTCCAAGCTTTTCTCCGCTCTTCTTCATAAGCTCATTGATCAATTTAAAAAGAACGCTGGCATGCTCTCTTTCGTTTTCCGCAGTTATGAGGAAAATTTCAGCAATCTGTTCAAAGCCTTCCCTTTTAGCGATTTTCGAGTAGAATGTATATCTGTTTCTCGCTTGGCTTTCTCCGATAAATGCCCTAGCCAGGTTTTTAACCGTCTCTTGCATAAGAACACCACTGAATTCTTTATCCGATTAACCATTTAAAGATAACCTTTCGATTGATCCCTATTCCTGAAGAACCCTACTCCCTCTTAAGTCCTTAGGTTCCTTGGAATTTCAAAATTTTAAGATTCGAAAAAATTGCTACGGAAATTTTCGTGACTTCTGAGGAGCCCCTCTAGCTTGTAGGATCTTTGGCTTCCTGAAGCATTCCAAGCCTCTTCGAATATTCTTGGGAAATTCTCCATCGCATCATTTTTAGAGGTTCCTTAGAGCCTTTAGGCTCCATCTGTTCTTTCCTTACAGCCTATTTGGCATAATGGATGGTGGTCAAGAAAAAACCTCCGGATTAAGGGTTGAAAAACGATCCATAGAATAAGCCCAATGGTCGTCTCTGGGCTTTTTTAAATAGAGGCATTCCAAGATGCCAAGAAGGGAAAGGAATCGAAGCCCTTCTCTCGTAGATCGATTAAAGGATCCACCTTCCTTCTTCCCTAGCCTAAAGGTCGAAGGCGTGCCTCGAGAAACTTCCGTCGGATTAACCCTTAAGCCATAACCTCAAAGAGAAAGCCTTACAGTCTCTCCCCTCGATGCCGATTCCTTTATGGCACAGACGACCTCCGTAGCCTTATAACCATCCAGCGCCGTTACGTAGGGCTCTTGGTTTTCTAGTATGCTGTAGATGAAGTTCTTAAACTGGTTACCATGATGATGCTTTACATGATGAGCTGCTCCTGTTGGTATCCAAAGCGCCCGATTCTGATCCTTAGCCGTCCATATTTCATAAGGATACTCCCTCTCAGGCTCCAATACGATCCTCGCGACGATTCCCTCTTCCCTCAACTTTCCCTGGATCTCCATGAGGGTTTCCATGGACGTATCCTCCTTGAAGAAGATCTCTCCTCCTCCCACAGACTGGGCCACGAAAGTCGCACTAGGGCTCAGGTATTGTAACGTCCCCTCGCTGCAGGATAGAAGAACGTAATGCTCGCTGAGCTGGAGCTTCGAACGGGCAAGGATCCAGTTCGATTCCAAGTAAGCGCAAAAGTCCCCCTCAAAGGTCACTAGGGCCTGATAGAAGTCTGGAGTGAACTTCAAAACCTTGGAGGCAGAACGGGCATAGACCTTCCGGGCTTCCAGCCCAGTTATGCATCGGACAAGGTCGACAGAGTAGCAGGTGAGGAAGTCCGCTACGGAAGAATATTTCGCCCAGCTTTTCTCAGGACCACCCCACATGCTGAGGGGTACATCGATCCTGTCGTTGATACTGAAGTCTAGGCTGATGGGCTCCCCGACATATCCCCACTTGACAACCCTTTCGAAGGCCGTGTAGGCTGGGTACCAGCGCGTTGAAAACTGGACCGTCACCTTGGCTCCAGCCTTCTGAGCCCTTATTATAGCTTTCATCATCTCCTTGGCATCATCCATATTCGTAGCCAAGGGCTTCTCAATCCAGATATGCTTTCCTGCTTCTGCGGCCGCGATGACAGGTTCCTTATGGAGATGGTCAGGCGTTGTTACAAAGACGGCTTCAACCCTTTCGTTTCTAAGCATCTTCCTGAAGTCCGTGTAGGGGATGGCGCCAACCTGATCAGCCAGGTTACGGGCCCTCTCCTCGACAACATCAGCTACTGCCACAACCTCCGTTTCGAGAGCGTTCTTAGCCGCCTTAGCCCGACTAGAGCCCATTATACCAGCACCGATAATACCTACCCCTATCTTACGACCCAACTAATCAGCCTCCCTCCATCCCTATCCTTTTGCTTTTATAAGCCTAATCATTGATCTAAAGCTTCTTAGTAACATCTCTACAAAGTCCCGCTACCATCCTTTCGAGTAGGAGCTTTCAGGGAATTTTGCATAGAAAATGGCTTCATTTATCCTATGGAAAACCCATTTCATACAGAGAAGCTTTGTGGCTTAATTCTTTATTGTCTGGGTCTCTTCTCCGATTTTATGGTTTTCTTTTTTCTGTTGCCTTATAGGTTTATTAGCATGTTGTATATGTATGCTTTAGCTGCTAGTTCTTTCTCTATGTTTTCCATTTTTGCCATGCATTATTCCGTACAGGCGTTTGAATGTTGAGAATGTCGCCTAAGCAGCCCAGCGTCTACCGTAGCCCATCGCATCGCCCATCCCCCATCGCCAAGCCTTCTGATAAGCCTGACTGTCCTGCTCTACGTCTTTCCTGAAGGCTTCTATCGGATCTGGCGTTACGCCTAGGCTCGATAATGGGCTTTACACCCATTTTCTAAGAAGCTTTAGGCTTCAGCATTATCGTAAGCTCCATCCATGATAGCCTCAGAAACCCTCCTAAGCTTAGAGGCATCGTTGATCAATGCCGGCAGAGCCTTTGAGTCGTGGACATCATCCATGGTTACCTCTATGGCTACAATCTCCTTAGTCTTAACGTCTACTGCGAAGTGGACCTTCACATAGCGCCTCTTCCTGCCTTGTACGCGTATAACCCATCCTCCGGACTTGTGGAAGCTAACCCCGCTTGAATCGACGGCTATAACTATGGTTTCGCTCAAGTCCCTCAAGGAATCGTATGGAGATAGGTTTAGGGCTAATATACGCCTCCCAATGAATAGTCGGCTTCGGCTGATGGAAGCCTAGGCTATGGATAAGCCTATTCAAAGCCCTTGTGAAGCCCTCAAGCTGCCTATAAATGGAGAATGAATAGGTGGCGTACGACCGTAAGGAACTCTACGTATCTACCGGTAAGCTTGAAGGGGCAGCCAACCTTACGATTCAAAGCCATAAGCCAACATTCATAGCTTTCAAGGAAGCCCAGGCTAGAAGAAGCTCGCCTCGCCTAATAAGCCCCTCATCAACAGCCCTCCAGTCCATAAACCAAAGATTCGATAAACCAGAAAATGAATTAAGCCACAGAGCAACAGAGATTCCTTATGTTTTGAAGATACCTTACCTTTTTACGCCTCTTCACGATTTTCATGGTGAATTGGATGGGCCTTCTAGAACGCTTAGGATACGTAAAAGAGGACCTGTACGAGGAGGTAGTGAAGGAAAGGGATCTTCTCAGGGCAACCATCTCTAGACTCCGTGATGAGATAAAGATCTATGAAAAAAGGAGGCAAGATATTGAAGATAGAGTTGAACACATGAAGAGGGCCATGGAGCTTTTGGAGGAGGCTGATGCACCCAAGGAAACAGTTCTTGCCATGGTTAAGAGGGGAATAGACTTTTTGTATAGGACCTTAAAAGGGAATGGTGATGGCTAAGGATCCTTGCAAGCAGAGCCCTATGAAGGCTTTAAGGACCTGTCTTCATTTTCATCCTCATCCTTATTCTTTATCTTCATCTTCCTTTCGAATTTATCCAGCCACTTCCTTTGAAGCGAAGAAGACGATAAGCCTCTTGCGAATCCTCAACCTCTGAAACCAGCATTTCGAAGGGACATAGGCCTGTACCATCCCTATTCTTTATATTTTCGACCAACTCTTTCGCAACGAACCTTATGCCTTCCCTTTCGAGGATCCCAGCCCCCTTCCAGCTCATGATCTTGGCGAAAACTTCCTTGGCTTGGAAGTAGGCGATCAGAAGGGCTGCCGCTTTTCCTACGACCTTATCGACGACTATGGATCCGGATAGGGACTCCAACCCTACGCCTTCGATAGCCTCGATCAGGGGTGCAATTCCCCCATCCCTACTTTTATAAACAATCTTGCCATCCTTTAGGATCATGAGACTCAATTCTTCTTTTTCCAGCTTAGCTAGGAAATCCTCCAAGCTTTCCATAGAATCAATCCATATTTATACACGAAGGGCTGGGAAGTAAAGATTACGACAATTCTCCTTTGAGCTTTCATGGAGCCCCTTAGACTGCGCTAGTTTCTATCGAAGCCATGCCTTAGAAGAAACCCTAAAATAGGAAGGCATAGCTCTTAGCCCATTCTCAGGGATGAGAAGAATGAGAATAAGCAAGGTTGAAAGGGAAATTATCCTCACTATATCGGAACTGAGGGAAGCTAATCTGAAGGATATGTCCCAAAGGTTGGGACTAGACATTCGATCCATAGTAGGGCATACGCTAAACATGAGGAAGAAGGGCTACTTAACCCGCCTTCACGGGGGCCTCTATGTCCTAACCGATAAGGGCGAATCCCTCCTTAGGGATCTTCAATCCGCTAAGGAAAGGGCTTCCAAAATCCTTGGAGAAGTCCCCTTCGAGAAGGGCTTCCATTTTTACAAGGCTCTTGGACAGTATACTGGTC
>JAGTQN010000074.1 GCA_018396395.1 Candidatus Bathyarchaeota archaeon
AAGCCTCGCTCATAAGGCTAGAAGCTCTGCAAGCATAGGATGGAATAGGCGAGCCGAAAAATCCACCTAGCCCACCAACAAACTCCCTGAGTAAGAGCGTAATTGTTTTTTGCTTGTTTTGGCGTTTGGAGCGTTTTCTGGGTTTTTAGTATGTGAAGGCTGCTATGTTATTTGCCAGTTCTGGCCTGCTATTTTGTGGGCTGTTATGGCTACGGCTAGTACGCATGAGTAGCATATGGCTATGTGCATTCTTATTTTTGCTATGCCCCTCCATTTAGGCTTCTCCATTGAAAGCTTCTGTTTTGAGGCTTTTAAGTTTCTTTCAGCTGCCATTCTCTGCCTGTAGAGCTTCACAAGTATTTCTTCGCCCTTAACCCTGAACCGCTTAGTCATGTATAGGTTGATGAGAGGCTCTTTAACCTTTGAAGAGTAGGGGTATTAGTTCAGCTCCATAATGCCTCATCGTCTCAAAAATCTCAGCAGAGTAGTAGCACAATTACCAGGTCAAGGCTTATCATTCTCTTTTTCATCCTACCCAGGTCTTTCCATTAGAGGTTAAATCTGTTTCCTACATGTATACATCGGTGGTAACTTAGTTTTTAGGCGTAAACGTAAATAAAGGCTGCATGCTATAATTTGTTGGAGAACTTTTGAGTCAAAGGAAGGTGCCATGGATTAGGATTCTTAGAATCATGGGCTTTGCTACCATTGATTTCTTCATCTTTGTCGCTTCAGCTACCTTCTTTGTAATTCAGTCACATTCGGGTTCGTCCCAACTGTCAGGGAATCTTCAAAATCCATGGACTGCCCTCCGCACCATATTTGATTACATTTTCTTTGAATTGCCTCAGAATCCTCTCCTAATGCTTACACTTTTTGTTTTAATACTTCAATCACTCGTTCTTGGTTTCGTAACAGATTTGATCTCCCGTATTCTACTCAAAAGAAGAAAAAAGAATTTTTCAACAGTTATGCACATACCTTTTTCATGGTTTTGGATTTTCGCTTCCTTTCTCTTCTTCGCAGCTTTGACGGTTTACTTGGCTCCACAGGCACAGCCATATGCTTACCTGCGGTACATTTCAGCCTCCATAATCGTCCTTTTCCTTCCTGGATTCGCATTCACTAAGATGCTCTTCCCAGATTGGCGGGGATTGGGTTATGCGGATGTAGCTGCCCTATCCTTGGGGGTGAGCCTTGCCCTAACCCCTTTAACAGCCTTAGTCCTAAACTACGCATCATGCGGTTTAAAAGAAGGCTCCGTTCTAGCCCTACTCTCCGTCTTAACGATCCTCTTTGCAGCCATAGCTTTGGTTAGACAGAGGTTTTGTGCGAGGCAGGAGCGCCCCTCAAACAAGGCGTATAGGAGGACTAGTTTCGGTTGTCCGGAAGCCTTCCTTTTCGCGTTGCCATTTGTATTGGCTGTTTGCCTGAGAGTTTACCCGTTCCTCATAAGCGGTCTGCCTTTCTCGGTGGATGCCTGGCCCTCAATAAAGTATGCCGAGGTCCTTCTTGAACGCTCACCAGTCCGCTTAGAGGGTGAACTGCTGGGAAGCTGCGATGAGCTTGGAGACAGGCTTTTCGGGGCAGCAATCTCCGCATTGACGGGCTTAAAGCCTTTAAGGGCTATGGCCTTCTTCCTGCCCTTGGCCGGGGCCACGTCCATCCTCATGCTATACGCCTTAGTCAGGGAAATTTATGGTGAAAGGGCCTCGTTTTTGGCATCTATGCTTTTGGCAACAGCCTTCACTGACATCATCTTGACGGCTGGGGTGAAGGGCGAAACCTACGCCCACCCGCTATATATGCTGCTTATCCTCCTCTTCCTCCATGAAGGCATGGTTTTTTGGAAGAGGATTCTGCTTTTCTCCATGGTTGGTGCATCCCTAGTTTTAACGCATTATTATACGGCGATGCTAACAGCAACCATATTGGCGTCTATGGGCATTGCCACGCTTATATCAAGATGGAAGGTGGGCGCAAGGCTTGGAGCTTACAGTCTAATTCTCCCATCAATCCTTTCGCTTCAGGTTTTAGCCTACCTTACAATCTACGCTAAATGGGCTTTCATGTTCATCTCCTCGATCGACTGGATTTCGGCTGCCTCATATCAGCTCGTATCCTTCGCCTCAGCCCTTTACTTGGCGTTTAAGCCCAGCTCCTCCAGCCGTAAGAGGACGCCACTCACCTGCGTCGTCGCCTCAATTGTAGCTTTTACGCTCGCTTTTCTTGCGACGAGAAGGCCCCTTGTTCCAGGCGCGCCCGTTCTACCATCGCGCTACTTACTATACGCAAGCCCCCTCATAATAGCCGCGCCCCTAAGCGTTTTAGGCCATGGCGCATCGAAAAGCGTGAAAAACTGTTATGCGGTCCTCCCCCTATTCTGGTTAGCAACAGTGCTTGGACTTGAAGGCTTCGCGATCTTCGGAAACGTTGAGCCTGGTCTTGGCTTGACCTTGGCTTACCGTGGAGTAAACTTCCTACTACCCCCATTCTTCATCTTGTGCGCCATCGGCTTCCTTCAACTTCTGGAAAATGGGGCTTCAAGCCCTAAAAGGCTTGTTAAGGCTTCAACCTTTACGGTCCTGATAGTGATTTTAGCCCTGAACATCTTCACATTCCACGCCGCCATCTTCACGCATGAACGCTACCTTGGGTACTTCTGGCTTTATAGGCTTCCGGAGTATAGGGCTGGATCTTGGATTTCAAGCAAATGCCTCAACTTTACTGTCGCTGGCGACGTGAAGTTTGCCTACTTGCTAAGATGCTACTTCGGCTTAAAGATCGACGAGTTTGAGGGCTTCCTTTACCTAGTCGGAAAGGCCTCTTCGAAGCCAGCAATCCTGTTAACGTACGATCAAATGCTAAAGAACGGTTATGTGCTCTATGGAGGCTACAGCCTTGACCTGCCTAAAAACTGGAATGAAAAGACGTATGAACTCAGCCTCGTATATGAAAACGGTCTGGTAAAGATCCACTGCGGGTAGGAAATGGCTTGATAGTGATAGAGCTCTTCAGCGTCTGGAAAGCATACGGCGAAACGGAAGTTCTGAAAAACCTAAATCTGAAGGTCGAGGAGGGCGATTTCGTATCGATAAGGGGAAAATCTGGAGCCGGGAAGACGACCCTTCTTAGAATCATAGGACTCTTGGAGCTTCCGGATAAGGGCGAGGTTAGGCTCTTCGGCAGGAGCATCGATGGGCTAAAGGATGGGGAAAAATCGGACATAAGGCTTCATCAAATAGGCTTCGTTTTCCAGTTCTTCAATCTAATTCCATCCCTTACGGTTCTAGAGAATGTTGAGCTTCCCCTGGCCCTTGCAGGCGTAAAAAAGCAGGAAGGGAGGCGTAGGGCACTCGAACTCCTTGAATACTTCGGCTTGAAGGGCTTAGCGGAAAGATTCCCGGATTCATTGAGCGGGGGCGAGAGGCAACGCATAGCCATAATCAGAGCCTTGGCAAATCGCCCTAAAATCATCCTTGCGGATGAGCCCTCATCGAGCCTCGATGATGAAAACTCGGGGCTTCTCATGGATCTTCTGGCTAGGATAAACAGGGAAGAAAAGGTAGCCATAGTCCTTACGACTACGGATCTTTATGAAGGGCTTCCGACTAAGAGGGACTATGTGCTTAAGGAAGGGCTTTTAACCGAGATCTAAAAAGGCGAAAAATGAAGAAGATCCTCGTAACTGGAGGAGCAGGCTTCATAGGAAGCCATCTTGTGGAAGCCCTTATGGCATCTGGATTTATGGTCGATGTCTTCGATAACCTCAGCCCAGGAAGCCTAAAAACCTAGAGCCATGGCTCGGGAGCCCCGCTTCGCCTTCATAAAGGGAGACCTTTCGAATCCTTCGGATACGGAGGGGCTTATGGAAGAAAGCTATGGGCTTGTATTCCACTTGGCAGCAAATCCTGAGGTTAGGATAAGCTTAACGAATCCGGACGTGCACTTCCAGCAGAACATTGTTCCTAATTACAATCTCCTAGAAGCCTTGGAGGATGGATGGGATGGGGATGGAGGCTTCTATGGCTGGGGCGATGGACAAAGCAAGGTTTGAAGCCTAGAGCTACTATCATTTCCTGCCCTATTGGGGCGGAGGAAAAGGCCTTCGATAATGTATATCCTCAATTTTGCCCTGTATGAAATCCTCGATGTAGGCTATGGTGCCCTTAATCGCCTCTTCTACGATGAGCCTCCCTTTCTCGCTACTTGCTACATCGGCTCCGCCTGATGTGCCTTCAGCCCTTCCAGCCCTATCGAACCTTACTAGCCCTGGATAGATGTAAAGCCCAACCGAAGTTTCGAACTCCCCAGCATGACCAGCATCCCTATCGACTTTCAAAATCTCATGGAAAATCGATGGAGGTATTAGGTCCCAGTAGCTGGCACCAGTAACCTTCAATCCGAGGCTTCTTGCCCTCATAATGGCAAGGTCTATCGGAGCCCCTTCAGCCCCTTCCACAAAGCCTGTATGGTAGTTCCCCGCGTGACCATTAAGGATCAAAACCCTCTTTATGCCGTGCTTCGAAAGGCTTTCACATAGGTCTACGAGAACCTTGACAAAGGTTTCGGTTTTGAGGGTTAGGGTGCCCGGCCAACGCATGTGGTGGGGCGATAGTCCAACGGCTATCGGAGGTGCCACCAAAACCCTGGGATAAAGCCTTCTGGCAACCTCCTTGGCTATAAAGAGGGCTGAGGCTATGTCGTGCTTAAAGGGTAAGTGGGGACCATGCTGTTCATGGCTTCCAACAGGTATTATCACGACTTCAACCTTTTCCAGAAGCTTCGCAAATTCCTCCCTTGTCAAGTTTTCCATAAGGACTTCCATGAGGAACCACTTTCCGAGGAAAAGATTTTTGAAGGCCTAGACTACGAAAAGGCTATTTATACTTTGGATGGAGAGAAGTCAGCCACATTATAAATCTTTTTTCTTTTTCCCTTTGGAGAATAGGTTTTCCACGGCCCCAAGGTTTTCCATGGACTTGGAAGGGATCCTTAAGGAGGCTAGGCCCTCAAGATCCAAGGGTCCCCAGGGAGGTTAGGAATCCTAAGCCCTGGCCAAGAGAAACAATCGGATAGGATCAGGATTGGAAGGGAGCCATGAAGTGAACCCAATCCCCTACGATAGGCGCAACGCATTTTGTGCCCATTGTGGCGCCTTCATGCCATACGAGGGGGCACTGGTTATCCAAGCGGAAGCGGCCCTTATGCCCGAAGTGCTTCCATTTCTTGCGCCTCTTCCCCCGGAACTGGCCGAAGCAACGGAAGGATCGCATGCTGAAGGCATGGTTGGAAGAGGTAAGGCTGAGAGGCGGGGCGGAGGCAGAGGCAAAGGCAAATGCTAGGGCATGGAAGGGAGGAAGGGGAGGGAAAGGATAAGGGTAGGGGGGAGGGGTAGGCCGAAGTGACCCCGCTTTTGTCTTCGTCTTCATCTCTGTCTCCATTTTCAATCGAGAAGAAGCGTGTAAAGCTGACCTTGGATCCGAAGGTCTATAAGGCCTTCATCCTCCTCTGCCCTAGCCAGGCTTTGGACATCTGAGCTGGACCGTCGAAGCCTTCATGAGGGCAAGCCTAGGGAATCAGGTCCTTCTTGAGTTGGCGTATTGTATGGCCTATGGCTGGAGACGCGCCTCAAAAATCTTACGATAGGCGTTTCGCGATAACGAATCGTCTCCTAAGGGCTAGGCGGAACGAGGCTCGAGGAATTTCAGCAAAGGGGAAAGGAAAGGATTCTTTTTGCTAAAATATTGAGGATCGCCCTCATAGATTGAGAAGAGGGAGAGGGGTAGGTCCGGAATGGCAAGAAAAATGCGATTATAGTAAATTAAATCTGGAAACATTTGACCCTTGACGGGAGGATTCTACCATCCTCTTAACGGATAAGTCTATTCTCGAATAGGTCAAAGGTTTTGAGATCGACTATTAACATTAGTAATCTCATGCAAATGCTGAAAATCAAATTTAATGGGAACTTGAGTTTTACTAAACCTATAAACATTCGATCCTTAGCGATGGGGCATTCCTTATAATGCAAGCTCCATTATAAGACTCAAGACATCTTTATATTATTCTTGTACGCAAAAGTACATGCATGTGGAATAGGGTTGCTGAGCATTTCAAGGGATATCCGGAGCGCCTATCCGTAGCCAAAGTCATAGTCGAGAATGGCCTGAGCGTAAGGGATGGAAGGATCTACTGCAACGATATAGAAATCCCTCCCATTAGGATAGCCCGCATTGCAGGAGTCGATCGAAGGACCGTAGCTGAGACTGTTAAGACGATAGAGAAGAATCCTGAGCTACGCCCCGTGTTCGAGGGGATAAGGTCCGCTGGGCTCTCGCTGAAGGAAGTGGCGAGATACCTGAACCTTGGCGTCGTTGAGATAACTCCTGTCGATGCGAGGATGCCCGGAATCCTTGCAAAGGCAGCCTCCTTAATTGCCGATAAACAAATAAGCATCCGCCAAGCCATCGTAGACGATCCTGAGCTTTCTCCTGAGCCAAAGCTTACCCTCATCACAGAAAAGAAGATCCCTGGGGAGTTGATACCGGAGTTTCTTAAGATTAGAGGCGTGGCGAAGGTTTCGGTTTACTAGCCATCTTCAAAGCCGAAAAGGGCTACCGCTTCAGAGCTGAAAGCTTATTGAAGGCCTTGGAGGGCTGAGATTAGACAAGTCTAGATTAGGTCAGATCAGATCAGACTAGACCAGCTAAATAGGAATTCCTAGGAAGACCTAAGAGGACTCCTGTGAAACTGCTCCATGGGAAGGGTTTTCAAAGCCTCAGGAAGGATAAGTATCTTAGGCTTAGAACCGATGTAGGGCTTTAAAGCCCATCGAACGGCTTCCTCAGGAGCCTCGATATAGCTCGCCCCAAGGTTCTCGATAACCTCCTTCGATACCCTTTCTCCCGTCAGGATCAGTTTATGATGCCAGTATCTTGCCTTCCCTGCAGCAGCCCTCATGATGTGAAGCCAATCCTCAGGTTTTTCCCACTCCCTTCTTTCCATCCTTCTTAAAACCCTTTCGATAGGGGCCCTCGCAAGTTCCGAGACTATAGGGGGCGGGTTTTCAGGGGGCCTCCCTTCCTTCGCTTCCTCGATCTCAGGGAGGATGTAGACTATCGTTCCTCCTGGCTTCGTTCCCCTTCTGGCGTTAATTATACCCCTAAGGTTGGGACCCAAACCTTCTTGGGGCTCGGAGCCAGGAGAGGCTATTGTTACATCAGCCCTTTTTCCGATTTCACAACCCCAGACATTCTCATCCCCATATTCGACACCCTTTCTATGGGCCTTCAAGTAATGTCCGGCAAAGGCCTTCACAGGTTTCCCATCGTTTCCTATGACGAAGTTAAGGATGAAGTCTATGCCCACGAGACCGCCAATATCATCCATGTCCTTCCTTCCCGGGTTTTCCTCTAGGGTTCCTATGCCAGCATGGGGAGAAAGGAACATGGCATGATTATGCATGACTGTTTCTAGGGAGGATACCCCTGGAACGATCATCTTGGCTCCACCCTCATAGCCCGCATCACCATGGGGTGCTATGCGTCCAATGCATATCTTCATGTCAGCCTTGGCTACGGCGCGGTTTATCCAGACGGGGTTTCCTAGGGGAGAAAAGCCGCAGAAACTATGTTCCCCTGGCCTGTAGGCATTATGGACGATGGTTTTGAACCTGGAGGCTATTTCATCCCCTACCTTCTTGGCTACTTCCTCCTCGTCCATTGGGTCGTGGAGGCCCGTTCCTGTAATGATGGTGATGCCTTCATCCTTGAATCCTGCCAATATTAGCTCCTCGATGAGGGTGGGAAGGATTCTATACGCCGGTGTAGGCCTATACTTATCGTCTATAATAATGGCAACCGTAGAACGTCCACAACGAAGCTCCTTTAGGCTTCTCGTTCCGATGGGCCTTTCTAGGGCATCCTTTGTCAGCGCTTCGAAGGACCTTTCACTCCTTTCGTCCTTTGAAAGGGCTATCCTCACATGGCTTTCAGGGACTTCGATCTTGAGCTCAAGCTCCTCCTTACCTAGGGGGATTTTTACCCTCACTTCCTCCGCCATCCCTCATGCCTCCTATAGGGTTCTAGGCTACGATAATTGTTAAAGTTCTTCGATCCTTTAATTCTTGAATCGAAGAAAAATTCTAGGATTTTTTGGTAGGC
>JAGTQN010000073.1:0-4462 GCA_018396395.1 Candidatus Bathyarchaeota archaeon
AAGGTTACAGCACCGATAAGGCTATGGAAAAATTTATGGCAGCTACAAAATTATTAGTTAGAACGAATAGCCCTTTATTCCTCATTGCATGCTTGCCGTTGTGATAGAACAGCAAAGGCTTTTTCACTTTTCAGCGTTAAGCATAGAAAAGTTTCTTTATTAAGTTGATCTAAAAATTTCCCCAATCAGAGATCGTCTTATCCGTTGAAAGGGTGGCAGGGCCTTCTCGTAAAGGATAAAAATTATTACCATAATTTAATTTCGATGGGGGAAACTTATGGCTTATGGCTCAAGGAAGGTTTTGGCCTTCTTTATAATCCTTCTCTTAGCCCTTAATGTATACGTATATTATACTATGTCCGTAGAAAACAATCGGCTTAAGTATCAACTGGAGCAGGAGCTGTTATTACGAGGGCAATTAGAAGCTCGGATAAAGGATTTGGAGAACAGATTTGAAGCCCTTAATGCAAGTTACATCAAGGTTCTTCAGGCTAATAGGCAACTTGAAGAAGCCCTATGGTATCTGCAGGGCAAGCTTATCGTTCCGTACAACTACACTTTGATGACACCGGCTGAGTTCGGAGAGAAATTCCACTTCGCGTATACCGAGGAGATGGTGGATTTTGTGAGAAATGCTACAGGCTGGTGGGATGGCAGCGAGGAAGACCTTCTATCAGATTTATATAGGATATATAGAGCTTGGAGAGACATCTTCATAATCGATCTTAACGCATCAATATGCGAGTTCTTACCCTTCATAAACATAGGCGGATGGAACTACGATAGGACTGATTTTGGAGATGATTACTTGAGAGAAGTAATACTCTAACAGGATAATCCCATAGAAGCGCCGGTCGATTACGCTGCTTTGGCTTTCAAGCATCACAGAGGCACGTGCGGATCATACGCCCAAGTCTTAGTCACCCTATATTATGTATATTTTGATATGGTCGGAAAAAAGATTCCGGTCGCTTATCTTTCTATAGGAATAGGGAAGGAAAGGCATCATGGATGCGTACTAATGAAGGGCGAAGGGGATTTGGTAGCCATAGTAGACTGGGATCCTATTACAATACAAAACAACATGATAAAATTCATGCCCTTGGAATTGGCTAAAAGGCTACATAGCGAATATTGGGCTGGGGAGGAAATAAGGTATGATGGCGTATGGATGCGTCCAAACCTTTCCATACAATTCATTTCCTTTGAAGAATTTCGCAGATGGCTTATAGAAGAATTTATCTAATGAAAACTACCTAGTGTTCGAATTTAAGGTAGGATGGAATAGAATGGAGTAGTTGGATTTTTCGGTTTGTCGTCGCTTCCCTCAGGTTTCGTATTAAAACGCAGTAGACGTAACGGAAAATTCAACCTCACTGATCCGTGCAATTAATCGTCCTCCTTCAACATCCCTGTAGGCTAAGCCTTACGCTTCGGCCTTAAAAATCCCGTTTCTTCAACGACTATTTGGGCTATACTCCTCAACAGCTATTCGATCTTCTCAAGACGGTTGGAAAGGAGATCGAGTTGAAGAACTGGAGTTTTTAGGCAATTAGAGAAATGATCTGGTGACACTTTCTTCCATACCATTCCTTAGAATGAGTTAACGAAGAAGAAAGAAGTTCAGTTAAGTTCGCTTCAAATGAAGGACGTATATGTTCATATGGTCTTCATCGACTGTTGCTTGGTATCCAGCTCTTTTGATCTCTTCCATCGAGAGCCTGAGCCAGTTGCCGAAGGATCCTCGCTCAGTATTATCGGGATCCATGGAGCTTAGTCCACTGTAACCTTTTCGCCTCGCAGCTTCCAGAAGTATATGCTTCGCGGCCCAGTAGTCCAGAGCAACGGGATCCGTGCTAGCAGCTATAATATTAACTCTGACCGCCCTGGTATAAGATGTGCTCGGCCCTCCGCGCGGCATAGGATTAACCCATATTGCATCGATTATGTTCAGCGTTGGAAATCTTGTCTCAACCATCTGGGTCCCCATTCCACCAGTACCTACGGTGTTATGGGCTCTAGCGCCAAGGGAAGCTGTGAGCTTATCGGAAACTGTCCCCATATAATGCTTGACGCAGCCCGTAACGCCGTATATGCTATGGGTCTTCAATACTGGAAAATTGATGACCTTAAGCTTATCGCCATGATATGTTTGGCCCTTAGGATCCCAAATACCGTACTTAAAACTTACATAAGTACCGAATGCCGTCCTGAATTTTGGGTATGAGACCATAATTCCGGTTACAGGGTTTTCAGTGGCATTGACAACGTATCCATCTTCCATATCGTTTTCAAAATACTCTTTCACTTGCTTCGTGGTAATTCTATCCCATAGATAGGCGGAAACCCTATAATTTCTGCTGGCAAAAAGGTCTACGACCCTTTGAATAGACTGGGAAATATTCTCAGCATTATTTTTGCTCCAACTGAAGCTCCCACCAGATCCAACGGGACCGTATTGCGCCTGTCCATTATCAGCCACAATTATCTCGCCGATAAAGCCATCTGGATGTTCAATTATGGCTTGGATAAGCGCCTTAACGAGATCCGTGTTCGTTCCTCCCCGCTCATCCCATTGGCTATTAACCTTTATTATGACGACATCATCCTTGTCGATTAGGCCCTTCGGACCCTTATTCTTTCCAAGCTCAGGAGACTTGTAGAAGGGTAAATCATGCTTATTCATCAAATCAATCAGTTTCGATATTCCATCATCGTTACCTCTCGTGCCGTTCACGACGAAGATGCTTGAGCATGGCTCAAACTTGGCAACGTTCTCTACAATTGGAAGACCTAACTCCTGGGTTTCTCTAACCTTCATCGTTTCATACACGCCCCATAATACTAAGGAGCTACTGGCTATAATAAGCGCAACTAGTAAAGGAAGAATTCTCCTTAAGTCAACACCTTTAAAGAATTTCAGAAATATGGAATGTAGCGGTTGGATAATGTATGCCATCAGCCATAAATAGCTGTTTGTTAGAGCCACCCTTTGGCAAGGATAAGTTATTCTTGATGGTTTTGTTCCCGTCCTAAGAATGAGCCATAGGAAACTTAATAAACCTATAAAGAATGGAGTGTTATATAGAGTATATAGTCTCTTATACAACGGGCGGGATTTTTTAAAAAGTCTTGAAACTATCATTTTCATGTTTATTCTTCACGTATAAATAAACATCATTTATTTTTCCACCTTTATATTTAAATTTATTTCTGCCTTCGGAAGGGTGCTGTGAACTTTAGCCCATGGGCATCATCCCCCTTGTGTTTCCCAGCGAGCTGCAGCCTAGGTATAGAAGCTTGACTTAAGGTTTGCCATAGCTACCTTCCCGAAAACCCGCCCGCTATCTCTAGGCAATGTGGATGGCATACTAATCAATTGCCACTAACTTTAAACATTTTAGTGACGCTGCGTTTCTCAAGCGCATTAAGCCTTATAATCCGCCTATCCACAGAGGCATCTTCCCATAAAAGGTTTCGTGCTTCATCAACCGTATGCTAGTTTCCTTAAGCAACTGAAGTAAGGCCGCCGTTTTCTTCTGCTACAACTTCGTATGGACGATCAGAGGAAGCTACGGATTTCGAGCCAAAACCAGACGAATTCGTTCTTAATCCTTTTCCATCAAGAACGGAACTGCGAGACATAGCTAAGTTTTTTACATAGAAAACTTAAAATTCAAATTGAATGCCTCGGCTTAAGCCTCTCCCCATAGAACTCCTTCCCATCTTTGCTAGGCCAAGGCTACCTTGGTGGATGAAGTTCCCCGTAAAGGAGATGCTGAAGCTCATCGAATTCCATAGTTCCAGTCCTTCCTATGAAGGAATTCTTAGACAAGCCCTAGGACGCTTCACAGAGGTCACAAAGTCCCTTTTTTCAAGGGATGTAGCGGATCTTCTATGGCTGGATTATGGGCTTCATACCCTCTACACCATCAGTCCTTATGGAATGAAGATTCTGGAAGGGAGATTGGGCGCCATCTACAGCGACTGCTTGGAGTTTGGCCTAACATCCAATTATCTCAAGAGGCTTGAAGTACGACCGGTGAAGGAGGCGATTCCAAAGATCGAAGAGGTTGAGTCCATATCCATGGATGCGATACGATTAAGTAAAGAGATAGGAAACGAAGTTGGCATAGAGATCCGATATATGGATAGGTCCCTCCAATTTCAGGAAATCTAATTCCAGATTCTGATCCTATCCTAATTCGAATATAAATAAAATAATCTAAAACCTAAGCCCAGAGATTATTCTGAGCGATCCTATGCCTTTATCTCCGCCCTTCCTGGTATTCGTGGCAATTCAATTCAAATTTACTCATCCTGAGCCGGCTAGGATGATTGTTTCGAGACGATTCTTTTCCCTTCATCTATGGGGTAGTTCCAACTCATCGTCTATTTCGAAGGCTACGTCCTTCATGCCATTCAGGACGCGAATGATATCCTTCTCCACTTCTTCTACGGT
>JAGTQN010000073.1:4480-8261 GCA_018396395.1 Candidatus Bathyarchaeota archaeon
CCTAAGCCTGTATCGATTTCTTTCCCTTATCACGAGTCCAGCCTTAATCAGGCGGTTTAGATGATGCACCACGGTCCCTCTAGTCGTCCCAATTCTTCCAGCAACCTCATCGCTGGAAAGGCTTATTCCTTCCCTAGAGGATTCGAGGAGTATTCTAAAGATCTTTGCACAGGTCTTTTCCTTATCCTTCGGTTCCAGGAAGCCAAAGCATCGGCAGATCCATTCAATATCCATGTCCAAATCCTTTTTTGGGGGCGGTGCAATGTACTGGATTACATAGTGGGTCCTTGGAGCCTCCGTTTCGCCTTCCCTTGTATTTGCCATGAGCTCTCACTTTGACAACTAAAATCATTAAGCGTAAAGTTTATATGCTTTTCGTTGAGGTTAAATCAACGCAAAAATCGAAAGGGTGAGCACCATGAGCGCAGAAGTCATCCCCGCCATAACCGAAAGCGGCCAACCGATTCTGATACTGAAGGAAGGAACGACTCGAAGTAGGGGTAGGGAAGCCCAAAGGAATAACATAACAGCAGCTAGCATAATAGCCGAAACTGTGAAGACATCCCTCGGTCCCAGGGGCATGGACAAGATGCTCGTCGACAGCCTAGGAGATGTCACCATCACGAACGATGGTGCCACGATCCTAAAGGAAATGGACGTCCAGCATCCGGCCGCCAAGATGATGGTTGAGATCGCGAAGGCCCAAGACACGGAGGTCGGAGATGGTACCACATCCGTCGTCGTTTTGACGGGCGAATTGCTCACAAAGGCCCAAGAACTTATTGACCTGAAGGTTCATCCAACCCTTATCGTAGAGGGTTACAAGAAGGGCGCAGAGCAGGCCTTAGAGTATTTGAGGCAGATTGCCATCAAGGTCCAGCCAGAGGATAAGGAGACCCTCAAGAAGATAGCCATGACTGCCATGGGAACGAAGTCCGTAGCAGAGAACAAGGAGTTTTTAGCATCCATAGCCGTTGATGCAATCCTACAAGTCGCCCAAAGGGTTGATGGCGAATACAGGGTCGACTTGGATGATGTAAAGGTTGAGAAGAAGGCCGGAGAGTCCCTAATGGACACTAAGCTCATCCAAGGCATTGCTTTAGACAAGGAAGTAGTCCATCCAGGCATGCCCAAGCTCGTGAGAAATGCCAAGATTGCCCTTCTTAACTGCCCCATGGAAATCGAGAAGACGGAGTTCGATGCGAAGATCAACATTGAAACACCTGAACAGATAAAGGCTTTCTTAGATGAGGAAACTCGAATGCTCAAGCAAATGGTCGAGAAGGTTAAGGCTGCTGGAGCCAACGTAGTCTTCTGCCAGAAGGGCATTGACGATGCAGCCCAGCACTTCATGGCAAAGGAGGGAATCCTAGCCGTAAGAAGGGTCAAGGAATCGGATATGCAAAAGCTTGCCAAGGCTACAGGTGCCAAGATTGCCACAAGCCTCGATGAGCTAAGGCCTGAGGACCTGGGCTATGCGGAGCTCGTAGAAGAGCGTAAGTTAGGGGAGGACAAGTGGACCTTCATCGAAGGATGCAAGAACCCCAGATCTGTCACGATCCTCGTCCGAGGAGGCGCCGATAAGGTCGTCGAGGAGGCTGAGAGGTCCCTCCACGATGCCCTTTGCGTCATTAAGGATGTCGTTCAAAGACCCGCTATATTGGCAGGAGGTGGAGCCCCAGAGGCTGAAGTGGCTTTGAGGATCAAGCGGTGGGCTGAGCAGCTAACCGGAAGGGAGCAGCTTGCAGTCCTTAAGTTTGCTGAGGCCCTGGAAGTCATTCCTTCAGCCTTGGCTGAGAATGCAGGCTTGGATCCAATAGACATCATCGTAGCCCTAAGGGCTGCCCATGAGAAGGGCGAGACCTGGTCAGGTGTTGATGTCTTCAATGGAAAGGTTTCGGATATGAGCAAACTGGAAGTCCTTGAGCCCTTGATCGTCAAAGAGCAGGTGATCAAATCCGCCACAGAGGCTGCCACGACGATCCTACGGATTGACGACGTCATCGCCGCAGGTAAACCTAAGGAGGAAGCGAAGCCTCCCAAGCCCAAGGAGGAGGAGGAAGCGAAGCCCTCAGGGCTTGAAGATTGATTAAGGAGATAAACTAGGATTGATTAGGAGGTGATTGGATCTATGGCAGCTGCAACTACAGCCAGACCCTTGTTAATCCTGAAGGAGGGAAGTACTCGAAGCAGAGGAACGGAGGCCCAGATGCAGAACATCGCAGCCGCAAAGATCATAGCTGAAGTTGTAAGGTCGACCTTAGGTCCCAGGGGCATGGACAAGATGCTCGTCGATACCATAGGGGACATTACCATTACTAACGATGGAGCTACGATTCTTGATGAAATCGAAGTGCAGCATCCAGCCGCAAAGCTTCTGGTCAACATGGCGAAAACCCAAGATAAGGAAGTCGGCGATGGTACGACATCAGTTGTCATCCTAACTGGTGAACTACTGAAGAAGGCTGAAGCCATGCTAAACAAGGACATTCACCCAACCATCATCACGAGTGGCTATAGAAAGGCCCTCGAAAAGGTCTTGGGAGCCTTAGAGAAAATAGCCGTTCCCGTAGATGTCGAGGATGAAAAGACCCTAATGGACATTGCCATGACGGCTATGCGAAGCAAGGGCGTCGAATACTATAGGGAATACTTGGCGAAATTAGCCGTCGAAGCCATCAAGAGGGTTACTGAGGTGAGGGATGGAAAGAGGGTTGCTGATGTAGACGATGTCCAGATAATGAAGAAGCCTGGAAAGAGCGTAGGTGAAACGGAGTTAATAAAGGGCTTGATCATCGATAAGGAGGTTGTCCATCCAGGCATGCCCAAGAGGATCGAGAATGCCAAGATTGCCCTCCTCGATGCAGCCATGGAAGTCGAAAAGACGGAATTCAGCGCTGAGATCCGCATCAGGGATCCAACCCAGATGAGGGCCTTCATGGACGAGGAGACTAGAATCCTCAAGCAAATGGTCGAGAAGGTTAAGGCTGCTGGAGCCAACGTAGTCTTCTGCCAGAAGGGCATCGACGATATGGCCCAGTTCTTCATGGCGAAGGAGGGAATCCTAGCCGTAAGAAGGGTCAAGAAGTCCGATATGGAGAAGCTTGCCAAGGCTACGGGTGGAAAGGTCGTTACGAACATCGATGATCTGAAGCCCTCAGACCTTGGGGAGGCAGGCTTGGTAGAGGAAAGAAGGATCGGAGAGGATAAGATGGTCTTCGTCGAAGGATGTAAGGAGCCAAAGGCCGTAGCGATCCTCATCCGAGGAGGCCTTGAAAGGGCCGTTGACGAGGCCGAGAGGTCCCTCCACGATGCCCTTTGCGTCGTTGCGGATGTGGTGAAGGATGGTAGAATTGTCTATGGAGGCGGCGCCGTTGAGGCTGAGCTTGCCAAGGAGCTTAGGAAGTATGCGGCCCAGCTAGGTGGAAGGGAGCAGATAGCCGTCGAAGCCTTTGCTGAGGCCCTTGAAGCCATTCCTTCAGCCTTGGCTGAGAATGCAGGCTTGGATCCGTTAGACATCATCGTAGCCCTAAGGGCTGCTCACGAAAAGCCAGATGGCGTGAGCATGGGCGTAAACGTATTCACGGGAAAGATCGAGGACATGAAGGAACTCAATGTCCTTGAGCCGGCCATAGTCAAGAAATCCCTTTTATCTTCGGCTGTCGAGGCTGCGATAATGATCCTAAGGGTGGACGATGTAGTCGTAGCAGCTAAGCCTCCGCCACCAAAGCCAGGCGAGAAGCCTCCACCAGAGTACTAAAAAAATAAAAATAAAAATAAA
>JAGTQN010000075.1 GCA_018396395.1 Candidatus Bathyarchaeota archaeon
AAGGCTGATCGGAGAGGTTCTCCAGCTCCAGCTCCAGCTCCAGCTCCAGCTATGGCTATAGCTATAGCTTTTTTTCCAATATCCTCATCCTTATTGTACTCGACGATCTTCCGAAGAGAAAAAATGTAGCCGAGGATCAAATATACGATGAGGGGGAGGAATTGAACCTTGATTAAGGAGAAGAGGGATATGCCCGCAAGGCTTGAGGCTAGGATCAAGGTCGAAGAAAGGGGATAGATGAAGAAGTTCCAATGGCGAAACCATACATTGATATAGCTTTCATCCTCTCCAGTAAGCCTCAACCTCCTCCCTTCCTCCTCGATTAAAGGAGCCGATAGGAGGGCTCCTCCTGGCATGGGCAAAGCCCCCATTAAGGCTGGAAGGATCGATACTGTAGCACGGCCCGGAAGGGAGCCCTTCATACTCCTTACAAGTCCATCGACCATCCCAGTCTCCTTCATACAATAGGCCAAGATTGGGATTAGAGTTGTTATGAGGGCAAGATCCCATGTAGAAAGGTCTGTAAGGGCTTCCAAAAGGATCTTAAAGAACTTCTCGGGCGTTGGTAAAGAGAAGATGGCTAGGGTTAAAGTACCAATGAGGAGGGCCGCACCGTAGTTGATGCGTTTCATCACAAGAACCACGATAAGGATTAAAGAGATGAAAAGTCCCATCGGCTCGAGCAAGTTTATCGCCCCCTAGGGGTAAAGGCTTAGCTTCCCCGATTCCCCAAATCTAACACCTTAAGAGATAAGGGCTTCTAACTTAGAAGACTTAAAAGCTTCCGAGGGTGAGGGACACATAGAGATGTTCCAAATTTGAAGGAGAGGCAATCAGGGAATAGGGATGTAGAAAGTAGGGATAAGGTAACGAAGAAAGAGAAGGTTTTGGTCCTTCGAGAATTCTTAAAGGAGTTGGAAGATGCCTACCCCAATATGGCCGCGGCAGCCACCATATTTTCCGATTACTCTAGGCGTTATCCGGAACTTCTTCAAGACTTAAAGGTCGCCTTGAAAGAATGGCTTGATAGGATCACGAGAAGCTATGAGGAGTAAATTAAATCTAAGAAAATTAATATAATACAATAGTTTGATAAAGTTCTTACTTTCTCTTCGAAATAGAGGGCTGGTTGGCAAACATTATTTCAAGATTTTTCCTGTTTCCGAATACCATAAATATAAATCCAATTCAGCTAAACTTATTCCAGCCTTTTTTGCAACTTGCTTCAATAGTTTCTCAATCTCTAAATACTTTCTTTTGGTTAAAATCTTCGGCTTATCGATTAATTGATAATTCACAAGAAAATCGATTATGTGAAAGTCTAAAATAGCGAAATTAAAATAACCTATATTCCTAAGGAAATGACTTGCCTCCTTATAGCCAATTCCCTTAATATTTTTTACTAGCCATTCTCTCAACTCAATTTCCTCATGGAAGGATTTTATGATCTTTTTCAATGAATCTCTATATTTTCTAGCTAGAACGATATATCTTGCCCTTGCGTTCGGATAACGATGCCCAAGCTCTTTAAGCCTCTCAGCCAATTGGCTTTCTGAAAGATTTAGGAATCCATCACCTATCTTTTCCTGAATTTTTATGCTTTTTTCTGCACTGAAGTTTGCAGTTAGTATGCAAAAACAAAGTTCTTTAAAAATATCCCCCGCTTCCCTTTTTTCCATTTCTGAAAATTCCATTAATCTTTTTTCCACAAAGATTTTTATTTTATTATCTTTTTTGAGTTCTTCGATTCTCGTTAATAATTCTTCCATCCTAATTTCAATCCATCCCTTGAATCTACATTCTTTTCTAAGCCCTCTCATAAAGATTTTTCTATCCTAACTTTCTTATCCTTCCCTCCATACCAAAGTCCATGATCCATGAAATTTGGCCTGCGCCTACCGAAATTTAAAGCGCGAGAAGTGAAAGTTTTCCCTCTTATTTATAAAACTGAAAAGCCAAATAGGAAAATTCATTCCAGTCTTCAAGAATTTTAGTACTGAAATCTTAAATTATTCAGCATCCTATAATCTAAGATGCCTTAATTGAATATGAATATCGTGCCGGTCCCCGATGCGAAGGCCGGTCTGGTGGTTTGGGCCTTCAGGGCTTAGGAATTGGTGCAAACCCCTAAAAAGCCTTCTTTGTAGTTCATCCAAGCCCTCGGAAGTAGCCAAGGCCTTCGATTCCTTGGGCTTCAGATATCCCTCCGTCGCCGACCTTGACGCCATATCGGGAGGACGGCTTGACCTATTTCTCCATAAGTGCCTTGTCTCCAAGGGGATCATGGAGATCATGGTCGATCCAGGGGAAGTCTTCAGAGGGCTTCCGAAACCTTGGAAACTGTAGTAGCCAAGCTCATCGTAGGAACGGAGACCCTTACTGATCTAAGCCTTTTGGAAAGGCTTCTTGAGGATTTTTCTGCTCAGCGCATCCTGTAAGCATAGATTTCAAGGCTGGAAGGCTATAAGCCCATCCGATTCCTTGAAGTGCTTGGGGCAAGCCATGTTGGCCCAGATCCCTTGAGGTCTGGAAATATCGGATGCACTCGTTATCGATCTAGTAAGGTTGGGCTCCGGAGAGGGCTTAGACCTTGAACTTCTAAAGGATCTTATGACCAGAGCTAGATTTAGGATCTATGCTGGAGGAGGGTAGGAGGAATCGAAGACCCTCAGGCCATGGGAAGGATAGGCCTAAGCAGAGCCATCGTAGCAACCTCCTTACACGATGGGCACCTCAGGGTCAAAGAGCTTAAAGAGCATGGTTTTTCTAGAACCCTAGGGTCGAAGGTTATATCTAGGCATCGAGGTAAACTTGGCTTGAAGGCATCCAAAGGATTGATCGAAGGCACCTTTATAGAGCGACCCAACAGGTTCCTTGCCTTGGTAGAGATAGGCTCCGATCGCCTTCCTTGCTTCCTTCCAAATCCTGGGAGGATGGAGGGTCTCCTCATACCTGGAAAGCCCGTTCTTCTAAGGAGGATCTTGAAGGCTAGCAACGTTAGGAAGACGAACTATGACCTTGTAGGGGTTCGCCTAGATAATCAGATCGTTTCCTTAGATTCGAGGCTTCCCAACAAGTTCGTTTGGGAATTGCTTAAAGCCAGAGCTTTGGAGGCTTTCTCGAAGTTTACTGACATAGAACCAGAGTACAGCTATGGTGGTAGCCGATTAGACTTCCTACTAAAAGGCAGGGATGGAGAGCTATGCCTCCTTGAGGTAAAGTCTTGTACGCTTGTGAAAAACCGAAGGGGACTCTTTCCCGACGCCCCTACGGAGAGGGGAAGAAGGCATCTGGAATCCCTCATAGCGGCTAGGAAAGAGGGCTACAGAGCTTCTGTCATATTCATCATCCAGAGGGTCGATGTGGAAGCCTTCTCTCCCAATGATGAGGTTGACCCTAAGTTTGGGAAAAGCCTTAGAAAGGCTATTTCCGAGGGTGTCGAGGCCTACGCCTACACTGCTAGTTTTGATGGCTTTAGCCTTTCCTTAGTACAGAGGATTCCCATAAAACTTTAGCCTAAGTAATGTGGTTAAGGCCTAGCCCCGTCTAGATTTTTATGCCTCTATAAGGGTCTCGGTGCTCCTCACACCCTCAAGTTGGTTGATATTGGCTGAAATCCTCGCGACATCGTCGTTTCCTACCCCCTCCACGAAGGCCACTATATCGAACCTTCCATAGGTTACATAGACCTTCCTCACGTCCTTCATCGCCCTTATCGCTTCAAGAAGTTCATTGAACCTTACTGGACTCGCCTTTATCAATATGCACGCACGAACCAATACCATAGCCTCCTAGGTCTGGAGTTCAACAAGGGTCTCTGTGAAGACGATACCTCCAAGGGTTCCGATTTTCATGATGAGGCGGCCAAGACTTTGAAAGTTCTGGGTCTCCACATCGGCTACAACATCCCATCTCCCCAAGACTGGGAAGGCCATCTTTACTTCCTTGAACTGCTTTAGCCTTTCAAGGACCTCTTGGTATCTTCCTCGACTCGTTCTGATGAGGACGCACGCCGATACCATGGCAATTATAAATGCTTAGGAGGCTAATAATCCTTATTATTCTGTCAGTGCGACATTTTTCCGTGCCAAGGAATGCTGAATGGATTTATTAAAGCCTTAAACCATCGAAGGACTTCGTCCTTCCTTAAGGCTGGGCAATATAATCATAAAATCCGTATCTTTTGGCAGTTTTGAGCATCGTAAGAAAGTTCTCTGGAACAACATTCGGATGGATTGTGTTAGAAGAACCAAGGATGTATCCACCTCCCGGACCCCCCTCTTCTATGCATCGCATCGTCTCGATCTCCACTTCCGACTTTGATCCTAGGACCAAAGTCTTCGCACAGTCAACATTGCCCCAGAGGATGAGATGCGGAAGCCTTTCCTTGATATCGGAAAGCCTCATTCCAGCCTGGTAATCGATTTCTCCATAGCCATCAACCCCAGATTCCACGAAAAGTTCCTTGGCTAAAGGCCAGACATATCCATCAGTTCTATAGATGTAGGGAAGGCCTAGACTATGACAGAAGTCCGTAAGTTCCTTAAGCCTTGGAAGGAAGATGCGCCTATAGAGGGATGGAGCAAAGGCGGGGCCATGGTTATCGGCCAGATCACCCCCTCCCAGTATAAGGTCGGCTCCATGACGCTTCTGGACCTTTATCGAAACCTTCAAGGCATCGAGCATTCGATCAAGATAGGCTTCGATGAGCTCTGGCCGTTGGTAAAGGACTTTTAGCCATGGTGGGTCCATACTTATGGCTAGGTTCCCTCCTCCTGCGAAGAGCTTTTCTTCCCAAAGGGCATCGAAAAGGCGATCCCAAACATCGAAGGAATCCTCATCGACTTCTATGGGTTTATCGAGGATTTTTTCTATGTATCGCTCTATGGCCTGAAGTCCCTCCCTTCTAAAGCTTGAATCGATGGTCATGAACATCTTTGAAGCTTCATCAAAGCGTTGAACTCTCCATGTTTTTGTATCTTCATCCTCATAGTAGTAAGTGTTCGCGTCCAGCCTCTTTATCGGTCCTCCAGATTCCGAGGGGATGAGGGGCGGTCTTATCATATCCAAATCCAAGGTTGAATAGAGATCCCTCAAGTCCCTTGATGCCCTTTCTATCAAGAAATCCCGCTTGCCTTCGAAGAGCATTTCAGCAACCTCGTACCATCCGATGCCTCCACCGCAGGTGTAGGCACGCCTGCCAAGGATTGCTGAGGCGACATTAGAGGCGATTTCTTGCTCGAAAAGGGGAATCCTGTCCGGTATTTCGTGGAAGATGGCCGCCTGGACTCTTTCCCTTCCCGTCATCCATGAAAGGCTTCCCATAGCTTCTCCATTTCCTCCAAATTCCTCTTAAGCCTTCTTCTTTCCTCGATCGAGGTTGAATTAGGCTCTTTAACGCATCTTTGGGCAACAAGGTTTAATCATCCGAATAGGAGTATAAGGGTTGAGGCATAATATGGCTAAGAAAGCGGGATGCCAAAAGTATCGTTGAGGGGTAAGAGGCTCTAGATGCGATGCCTGCAATCTTACAGTCATCATAGATCAATCAAGAATACCTTTGCGCGGCTCGCAATCTTGTATGCTTTGGAAAAACCCTAATTCACCATAAACTGAGGAAGAGCCTTAAGGGACCATATAAACTGAAATGAAAATTATAGCCAAAGGCAATAATAATTTTTATAGGAGCTTCGTCTAAAATTATCTACCAATGAATTAAATAAGGCGAGATTTTCCATCGAGAAAAGGTTAAATTATGATGGGCTTCTTTAAAATCCTAAGAGGAATTAGTATATTCATTATCGCTATTTTAGGCATATATATCTATTCTTCGTATCTAAGCTCTGAAAAGTCCATCATTATTTTAGCTACGACTACAAGCACTTATGATTCTGGTTTGCTTGATTATTTAATTCCTATATTCAAAAATAAATACAATTATGAAGTTCACATTATTCCGGTTGGTACTGGTCAGGCAATAGAGATGGCTAAGAGGGGGGATACGGATCTCATCCTAGTGCATTCGAAACAGTTGGAACTTGAGTTTTTGAACAGCGGTTATGGTATCCATAGAATTGGCATCATGTATAACGACTTCATTGTAATTGGCCCTGTGGAAGATCCAGCAGGTATAAAGGATTTGATGAATGTTACTGAAGCCTTCCAAAGAATAGCGAAAAAAGGGGCTGAGGGGAAAGCCCTATTCATCTCCCGCGCGGATAAATCTGGTACAAACATGCTCGAGTTAAGCATATGGAGAAAGCTTGGATCGATCCCTTCAAACAAGCCTCAGACATGGTACTTAGAGACTGTGGGTGGCATGGGGACTGTTCTACGCATGGCTAACGAGAAGGGAGCTTATACAATTACGGATAGAGCAACCTGGCTCTCGTTTAAAAATCAGTTGAAGAATTTAGCAGTTCTCGTACAAGGTGATGTAGCGCTACTGAATCCATATGCAATCATTCTCGTTAACCCAGAGATGTATCCCCAAAGAAATTATAAGGGAGCCCTCATACTGACCAAATGGTTGATCTCCGAAGAAGGCCAAAATCTCATAGCAAACTTCAGAAAAGAAGGGGAAACCTTATTCAAACCTATCGCCCGAGACATCGAATTAGCACGTTCCCTAGGCTTTCTAAATCAGGATGCGGAGCTTTCATGGTACGAGGCGCAGAAAACCTAAAGCCTCTTAAAAAAGAGGGAATATTCATAGGCATCCTATGGACTGCCTGATAATCTTAGGGGACTCTACTACCGAAATTAAGTTGGTGAAAACCTTTGGTTGATGCCTTCCTTGAAGAAATTTGGAATATTACATTATTGTCCCTGACCGTTTCTGGAACAGCGGTTCTTATAGGAGCATTAATAGGCATACCTAT
Organism: Candidatus Bathyarchaeota archaeon; assembly: GCA_018396395.1. Lineage (GTDB taxonomy): Archaea > Thermoproteota > CALKCG01 > B24 > JAGTQN01 > JAGTQN01. Next base: position 6,882 of record JAGTQN010000075.1, read on the forward strand.
AGGAACGCTTTTAGGGTTCATACAGTTTAGAGGAAAACGAATGCTGATGCGCTTTATGCACGTCATGTTAAAAAGCGTTATAAACACTTTTATGGGCTTGCCTCCTGTTCTCGTTGGCCTCATCGTTTATCTTCTGCTCACGGCTTCGGGACCCCTAGGCTGGTTAAGGCTTCTATACACCCCCGTAGCCATGGTAATCACTCAGCTCATTATGGTTATACCCATAATCATTGGCGTAACCATGTCGGCTATTGGAAGCGTTGAGAAGGCGATAAGGGATAGGGCCCTATCCCTGGGAGCTACGGAGGCCCAGGCTGCTTGGCTTATATTAAGGGAGGCTCGAACAGGAGTTCTAACTTCGATCATCGTAGCCTTCGGAGCAGCCATATCAGAAGTTGGAGGTATAATGATTACCGGTGGAAACATCAGATGGGTGACGCGAACTTTAACAACTGCCATAGTTGTTGAAACTGAGCTTGGCAACTTTAACATGTCCCTTATCCTTGGAGCCATCTTATTATCGATCGCTTTTATAATAAATCTAGCCCTAACGATTCTTCAGATTAAAGGTGAAAAAAAATAATGCCAATAATAGAGGTGCAAAACCTTTTTAAAGAATACTCCGGAAGATATGTTTTGAAAGATATAAATTTCAGAGTTCAAAATGGTGAGCTATTTGTTCTTGTAGGTCCAAATGGCGCCGGAAAAACAACCCTTCTCAGGATATTAGACCTCCTTGATGAGCCAACAAGGGGAAGATTGATATTTGATAATGAACCAATAGATTACTCTGCTAAGGATAAGATTCTCATGTGCAGAAGAAGAATAGGAATGGTTTTTCAGCGTACAATGCTTTTCAAAATGAAAGTTTTTGATAATGTTGCATATCCCTTGAAGGTTAGGGGGGAAGATAAAAAAGAAATTGGGAAGAGGGTTATTTCAGCGCTGAAACTGGTGCGGTTGCAAGGTTATGAAGAGAAAAATGCACTTACTTTGTCTGGAGGTGAGGCTCAAAGAGTCGCTTTGGCCCAAGCCTTGGTTACCGATCCAGAGCTTTTACTTCTTGATGAGCCCACAGCAAACCTCGATCCGAAAAATGCTTCAATAATAGAGGAAGTTCTTTCGCAAATCAATAGGGAAAATAAAACTACGAT
>JAGTQN010000076.1:0-3607 GCA_018396395.1 Candidatus Bathyarchaeota archaeon
GTTTTCCCAAACGGCTGTAAGCGTTGAAGGTTCTGGGTGGGCAGCCTTAACCCTTTGTAGACAGACTGGTCGCCTAATGTTAATGCAAGTGGAGAAGCATAATGTGAACGTTTATCCAATGTTCCGCATCCTCATGGTTCTTGATGTTTTCGAGCACGCCTACTACATAGACTATAAAAACGACCGGGGCAGGTTCGTTGAGGCTTTCTGGAAAATCGATAACTGGGACGAAGTGAACCGAAGACTGCAAGAGGCACTAAAATAGACCAATGGTGGAATATGCCATGTCAAAATCCTAATCATCTCCTATCGTAGAACCGGAAACACCGGGAAGATGGCTAAAGCCGTAGCTGAAGGAGCGAGTTCAGCAGTTTCTCCGATACGATAGGATTCTCCCTCGAGGATCTGGCGAGGGGACTCCTTCCAAGCAGATTAAACGAACATCGTTATTATTCATTATCGGATTGTGGAAGACCAAAGGGTCTATGAATCCGTGATGAAGGACTTTAGGTGCGTCCATGAGCTTATAGGAAGGATAAAGGAGGCTTCTCTTTTCTTCCTTGAAGCTTCGTTACTATGAGGTTTCCCCGAACCTCCTTCCAGAAAAGCTTAGGCTGTTGCTAAGCGAAATACCTCAGGTTAAGATTGCTTTCTCTTCCGATCGGTTTACGCAAGGCTTCCGTCTAGGACTTGGATGTAGGGATATTCATGGAAACTGAACCCAGCCTTGGGAATTTATCGCCATGGCAAAAGGCTGGAAGATGCCATAGGGATTCCGTTAGACCTTGTTCCCCTGAAGAATGCCATGCTCAGCCTTAGGTTGAAAGCCTTGGTAAAGGGCATAAGGCTCATTGTTAGGGATAGGAACCTCTATGCCTTTTTCCTTAGCCAAGCCCTATCGAAAACCATGGATATGGATCTAAAGCTAAGGGAAAACTCTAGGAGGGCTTGAGTTAAGGGCTAATTTGTGGAATAGCCCTTTATGATCGAGTTCTTTGAAGCCGAAGTATTCTTTCACTGAACTTAAAGCACCCATATCGATGATGATGGTATAGCTTGTTTCAACAAATTTCCATGAGATCCCCTATTTGTGAGAAAGAATAACGGTCAGGGATCGAAATGAAAATAGTCGATAACCCTTTCATGCAAAGGAATCCGGTACATTCAAGCTCCGTTAGACTTCAAGGCTAGCCCCTCTTTAGGAGGTATCCATAAGAAAAGAAAAGAAAAAGAAAGGAGGGCTCCTAGACCTTCTGGATCCCTATTCTAAGGGGCTTTTCCATGAGCCTTCGCTTCTCGAGGATGAAGCCATCCCTATGATGGGGAGTTCTATACACGGAGTCGCCTGCCTTCTCCAGCTCCCTAGCCTCCGCCGCCAACCTAGATGCACTAAGGATCATCTCATGGGCAGCCGCTACAATCCCTACGTATCGCTCCCATTCTTTGATGACGAAGCAACCTTCCGTCGTAAGATCGGCAACGCGCCTTGCGATCTCGAAGGCTGCCATGGCTTTTGCCCTCGCATAGGGGTTCTGGAAGCCAGCAGCCTTTACGGCAGTCTCCTTATCGACTACTAGCCTCGGAAGCTTAGGCTCCTCACCCTTCTTTAAGGCTTCTATGACTGTGTCGATTTCCCTTTGAAGGATGTTGAAGACTCCCGTAATCGCCAAAACCTTTAAAATATATGCGTTGAAAAGAGCCATTTCTACTGGATCCAAAAACTCCCTTCTGGCTCCTAACATCGAATCTGCCAGGACAATGATGTAGCCTATTCCTTGGGCTTCAAGATCCTTCTCAACCTTCCTCGTAGGAGCATCGGAAACGACGATTATCGGAGCGCCAGATTTCGAAAGGATTTCCCTTAGCCTTAGAGGCCCAGGTAGGGAGGCGTTGGGACTGGCAATGAGGATTAGCTGGGGCTTAAACTCCAGAAGCTTAGTAGCCACATCCTCCGCCTGGGCTACGCCGAGCTTGGCTCCGGAAGAGACAACCCTCACATCGATGTCCTCCCTATCCGCCCTCTCATCGAGGAGGAGCTCAAGGAGAACCGAGGAGCCTATATTGCCTATTTTGGCGACACAGACCTTAATGGGAAGTGACATAGAGCATCGATGAAACTATTTGCGGAACTATTAATTAAGACTTCATGAAAACCTAAGCCTTGGCTTTGGAGGCTTCGCAAAGAAGGCGATTGAGGGTATCCTAGGATGTTCCGTCAAGTCTAGCCCAATCCAGTCCAGTTCAATCTAGGTTTGTTTTTATAGAATCTTGGCGCATTAAGGCTTTAGGGGCTTCCGGGTGGGCTCCTCCTTTTTCCCCTATGCCTTCAGGGAGCATCAGGAAACTTTCTTCGAATTCGTCCAGAAGGAGGTAGGGAAGCGTCGAAACGTCATCGTAGAGGCTGCCACGGGCTTCGGAAAGACGCCCCTAATCCTTTCAGCCCTTCTCCCGGAGGCCCTAAGCCAGGGCTTAAGGATTCTCTGGGCTGTGAGGACTGGTACCGAGACCGACAGGCCGATTGAGGAGCTTAAGGTTATCCAGAGAAGGCTTGGAACCAGGGAGTTCTTCGGGCTTTCCTACAGAGGCAAGAGGGACATGTGCCTCCTTTTGAAGGACTTGAAGCTAGAAGGATCCCTAAGCCACGAGGATGCCAACCTCGTCTGCGAAGCCTATAAGGATCGATGCCCCTATAGGCTGAATCTAAAGATCCAATTGGGGAAAAGCTTAGAATCCCTCCTTAGGGAGCCGAGGCTTTACTCAGAAACCCTAGCCCTATGCGCCAGGCATAGGATATGCCCCTATGGCGCCCAGCTCTTCCTCCTCGATTTTGCTTCCCTAGTATCCTTCAGCTACAACTACATCCTCGATCGAAGGATTAGGTCCTTCATGCGGACCAAGGTAGGCTTCAAGAACGCCATCCTCGTCGTGGATGAAGCCCATAACCTACCCCAGGCGGCAGGGGAGCTGAACTCTGATCGCATAACGACCAGGACCATCGAAAGGTCCATAAAGGAATTGGAAAGCCTCGGAGGGCAAAGCCAAAAAGGAGAAGGGCTTAGAATTAGGGAACTCACAGCCTTCCTTGAAAGCCTAAGAAATGGCTTCAATGGGCTTTCCTCTAGAATCGTCGAGGATGAGGCCTTCGACTTTGAGAAATATATGGATGAATGGGCAGGAAGCCCGGAAGCCTTCCTTTCCTTGGCTGATAGGGCGAGGAGCCTCGGCAATCGGATCAGGAGGAGGCTCCTTAGGGAAGGAAAGGCGCCAAGATCGAGCCTATACCATCTAGGCGATTTTTGGAAGAAAGCCCTAGAGCTCCAGAATACCAAGGGCGTTGCCATGATTGCCTCCAAGGAGGAGGAAGGCATCCTTTCGATTGAGCTTTTCGATATGAGGTCCAGTGAGATCCTTGGAAGCCTTTGGGAAGACTTTGAAGCCTGCGTTTTCTGCTCCGGAACCTTAAAGCCCCTAGATTCCTTCGCTGAGGTGATAGGGCTTAAAAACCACATAGGAAGGGTTTTTCCTTCGCCCTATCCAGAGGAGAATGTAGCCTCCTTCATAACAAAGGATCTTTCGACTAGGGGTGAAGAGCTGGGCGCCATAGGGG
>JAGTQN010000076.1:3786-7851 GCA_018396395.1 Candidatus Bathyarchaeota archaeon
CGAAGGGTCTTGGATGCCTTCAAGGCCTGCGCCCATAGGGATGGGGAAAGGAGACCGGGAAGGGCGGCAGAAGGCGAAGGGGGCGAAAGGGAGACGCGAGAAGAAATGAAAGGTGATGGGGAAAGGAAGGCGAAGGCAAAGGAAAGGACTTCTTTAGGCGAAGGCTTTGGGGCTGGAGTCCTATTTGGAGTCATGGGCGGGCGTTTTGCGGAAGGTGCCGATTTTCCAGGAAGGGAGCTGGAAGCCATCTTCTTGGTCGGAATTCCCTTCGCCAGACCTGACGTCAAGACTAGGCTCTACATAGAATACTACGAGGATCTCTATGGTAAGGAAAAGGGGAGGAGATATGCCTATGTCCTTCCTGCCCTCAAGAGGGCATCCCAAGCCCTTGGAAGGGCTTTGAGGTCTAGGGAGGATAGGGCTGTTTTCATCCTTGGCGACGAGAGATACGTTCAGTACATAGATCTGTTGCCCGATTACATCCAAAAGACCTTCAGGGTCATTCCAGGTGGGGCTAAGGGGCTTATGGAAATTCTTTCGAAGGCTAAGCTTCCCCTTCCTTAGCCTTGAAATTTCTTTGGCCTATTTTTCGCCTTATCCCTTTTAGACCTTTAAAGACTAGGAAAGCTTCTGCCCAAGCGAAAGAACTGGTGAGTATCCTCTTTATAAAGAAGGAAAAATAAGAAAGGAAAGGAAAGGGAAAAAAGGGAGGCGAGGGAAGCTATTCATGGGCCTTTTCTCATCGTGGCTCTAGGATCGTCCTTCCTTCCAAGTTGGCTTCTATGTCTTCCCTCCGCATATACATGGGATGGTATTTTCCCTCAAGCCAGTCTTTAATCTGGTCCCTGTAATGGGGACTTCCTGGATGCCCAGAATTGCCCGTGCTGTTGCAGCCATAGGCTACGAAGGGCTTTGCCATATCGACCAAGAACCGGAAGTGGGGACCGCTACGGACCTGGTAAAGACGCCCTATGGAATAGCCTTGGCTATTCAGGCATCCATCTGTGCCCGCGCATGGGAAGGGGCCTACGTTGGCAACCTGGGCTAAGGGCGTGGCATCCAGGGCTTCTGAAGCTACAAGATAGTGGCGGAAGGTGACTTGATGGAGCCTTCCCCATTTCCATGAATCCATCCCAGGACCTAGATGGGCCTCAAGCCAATCCAATCCTTCCAGCATGGCGGTCAGGACCTTAGCCTCAAGCTTACGCCCCTCAGGGAACCAGCCCAGCTCATCGCCCTTCGTAAGGAGCTCTGTGGCAACGAGGGTTCTGAAACCCATTCTTCTCACATGGGCCGGTAGGCGAGCCTCGATGACGATCCTCCTCCAGGCATTCCAGAAGGCGCTGAAGATGGAGGCTGCCACGCTATCCAGGGTAAACCTATAATCCCAGGATTCCAAATATTCGCAAGCCCTGGCTATTCGAGGATCAGAACGGGCTTTGGAGCTTTTCCTTAGGATCCGAACCAAGGAGGGGCAGATCTCAGCCGCCCTTTCCAGGAAAACGTCCATCTGCATGGAAGCCATATCTTCGAGACTGAAGGCCTCCTTAGCTTCAAGCCTTTCGATGATACGCTTCATCCTGTAGCCATCGGCATAGTTCCCGTAAAGAGGCCATGGATATCCCGGAGGCGCAGGACGGTTATTGGCTGAGGCAATCCAGCCCTTGGGAGGATCGAATTCATAGGGAAGCCCCTCGAAGGGTATGAAGCCCTTCCATTCATCATCAGGATTGTTAGCCCTTCGAAAGCCCAAGGTTATCCTTCCCCTTATGGGCACACGACCACGGATCTGGACGGCGCATCGACCTTTATCGTCCACGAAGCCAGAATTGGAAGCCGTAACCTTCCAGTCGGCTAGGATTCGCCTGAACTCTTCGGCATCCTTGGCTTTCATAAGGCGAAGGGAAACCGTGAACGTATCGCATGGCTCAGCCCCGACCCATCGTAAGGATAGGGGCGGGTCCCCAGCTTCATCGACCGAAGGTATGAGGGCATTAACGATGGGCCCCCGAATCGTGGATCTTACGGTTAGCTCAACGACCTTCCCGCCGCGGACGAGGATTCGCTCTTTACGTTCATGGAAGGGAAGCCATTCGTTCCCTTGACGATAGAGATTCGGATTCTCAGGATGAACCTCTTCCACGTAAAGGTCCCTGGTTGAAGTATTGTTGTTTGTCCCTCCCCAGGCTACATGCTCGTTCCGACCGTTATAGGGCATTAGCCTAGCTGCCCTGACAACGCCAATGACGTTGTATCCAGCTCCGCATAGATGGACTTCGTAGTTCGTGGCGGGCTGGGTATAGGGAATGTGCCCATCCGATGCCAAGAGGGCTCCTCCGCTCAAGGAGCGCCTTCCTGCAACGGCCCAGTTGTTGGAGCCTAATTCATCGCAATCCCCTTCCCCTCCTTCACAAGCCTGATCGATCTTATCGCGCGACAATGTAGAGCTTTCAAAGCTCTGAACCTGGCAAATGGGGATATCACCATGCTCCACGGATAGGAGGCGCTTCGCCAGAGCCTCCGGAAGGAATCGATAAGCGGCTTCTGCCATGGCTATGGCTTCAATCCTTCCACCGAATTCCCAGAGGGTTGCCCTTTCCATTGTCAGATTATCCTCAGGCTTCCAAGGCTCGGGCTTATGATCCAGAAGGTCGAATTCGAAGGGTAGCTCCTCCCCGAAGGATACGATGGCAAGGTTTACGCCTTCAGAAAAGGCTTCCAGCATCTCACGGGCTTCTGGAGAGAGGTTTTCAAACTCGCTTCTGGCGGTTGAGGCGAAATCGAGGGTCCGGGCCGCTATATCGCTACGAAGACCTTCATCGCCTATAAGCTCTGCCAATCTTCCATAGGCTAGGTGACGGTAGTAGTCCATCTGGAAGAGACGATCTTGGGCCATGGCAAAGCCCAGGCCCAAGAAGAGGTCATGGGAATTTTGGGCAAAGATGTGGGGAATTCCCCACCGATCCCTAAGGATCTCGACCCTTTGCCTTACTGGAGCCTTTATTTGGGCATTCAAAGGGGGAACCTTTGCGCGTAAGTATTCATCCCTCCAGGCCATCAGTTCATCCATCGTTATGCCATAACGGGTTAGGATCTTAGCCATGTCCTCACCCTTCAGGAGGGCTATAACGGCCTCCCGCCTAAGGCTTGGCGACCTCTCCGTGGGATTAGGATTGTTAGGTTCAAATCCTGATTTCGATTCTGATTCCAATCTAGTGCTCACTCCATTGAATGGATTCTTCTCCGATGTTCCAAGAATTTATCTTACCGGTGCATAAACGATTTTCCTTTGTTATTTAGAGCGGGATGCCACCGATCTTCAAGATTTTTCCATCAAGCAAGCCTCTGTATTTTGAGTTCTGAGGGGAACATATGACAACAAGACCTTATTCTGTGAGAAAGGTAAAATTTAAGACAGTCCCGAATCTATATCTTTCCAGGAAAAGGCGGAGGTAGCCAAGCCTGGTCCAAGGCGCGGGGCTCAGAACCCCGTGGCGTAGGCCTTCGTGGGTTCAAATCCCACCCTCCGCACCATATCCAAAGCCTTAGAATAGCCAGAATTGATGGGGTTTGGACCGTTACTCCAGGCATATTTGCCACAACTTCATCGAATCACCTCAAAGGAAACTTCCGATTTTTAATCGTGGAGGGGAATTGAATTGAGGTCCAAGTTTAATATGAGACTTCCCTCCTTAGCCTTGGAGGAACGGCTGTTTAGGCACTCTGTATGCGGATAGGATGCCCAAAAGCTCGAATAAGGCTCCTATCTAAGGTATGTAGAGATGGGGAGGTTCGAGCATCTCCAAGCCTGAGCCGGCTCAGCTTGGATGGGCACCTGTCAGAGTGCCTATCGCAGGGATGAATGGCGATCTCGAGATCGAGATGAACCATTATGATTCAACTGCAAGCTCCCGACTTTAGTCGGGGAGTATCTGACCTGATAAAAGAGAAACTATTAAAACAAATGCCTATAGTATGCTTCCAGATTTCTTAAGAAAAAAAGGGCGGAATTGATTTTAATTCAAAAAGAGTCCCGTCGATGCTCGGAAATTCCTTAAATTCCAA
>JAGTQN010000079.1 GCA_018396395.1 Candidatus Bathyarchaeota archaeon
TGCATATGCGAATGATCTTCGAATTCTTTCTTTTTTTATTTTTATTTTTATTTTTTTTTCTTTTCATTTTCTTTACCCATAGTTATGGTCTACATGGGTTCATGGCTTTCTAAATCCGCCCATAGCTCTAAACTCAAGCTCCAAAGTTATCGCTATAGTTCTAGAAATTCCTTTCTCGATGGAAACCTTCTCGATTCTTGATGACGATAGACTTAATAGGGAGTTGCCTCGTATCGAAGCCATTAATGGCTTTGATCGGTGATTCTTATGGGTTATAGACTTACAAGATCTTTGGGATTGATGGTAATAATCCTTGCCTTAATAATTGGTAGCCCATCGATTCCCGTATCTGCTAGCCCTTGGCAATTGGTCTATAGTAGCGCCCATCAGACCGATAGAAGCATATCCATCGTCGTCGGAGTCCACAGCGATACGGTAGAAAACGTTACTATCACAGAGTGGATAACCTACTTCCTGAAGGGAACTGTGAGTATACAAAAGGAAGAAGTGAGGCTGGAAACAGTAACGATACTAACGGATGAGGTTACAGTAGTTGAGAGGAAGATTATAAGCGTCGAACGAACGATCGTTAAGGCAACGCCAAGCCTTCAAAAGACCCTTAAGCGTACTGTGACCCATACCCTGGGCCCCTGCGTACCCTTTGCCATGGGAACGGGATGGTGGTTTGGTAAGGATATACCCCTAGGTGCCGAAATCTTGGCATATGGTTATACGATAGCATCGAAGGTCGTCAGTGGGACTCCACCCATCCTTACGGGTGTTTTTCCGGGCATCAAAGAACGCTTTGAAGTACCTATCTTCAACCCCTTCCTCGAAACGATAACCGTTAGGCTGAATGTTACTGGGCCCTCTGATTGGGATTATGGTATGGAGGGCCTTTTAGCCAACCGCACTGCCGAAGCCATCTTTACCATACCCGCTAACACGGCCATCATCGATTACTTGGCGATTACCCCACCAAATACCTTAGCCGAGGGGACTAGGGAAACGGTTAAGATTAAAGCCATAAACGAAGTTACAGGTGCCACAATCCTCGAACGCACCTTCCTCCTTGCTTATGATACGCAACCACCCAGCATTATCGCCTCTTCCATAAGCCTCGATCCATTCATGACGACCCAACTGATAACGGCTTCCATCTCAGCCTTAGATTCCTCTGTAGGCCTAGATTTCTTCGGAGCTGAGCTTCACTATTCCACTGACAACGGCACAACTTGGAGTACGAAACGAATGGATTGGGTCTCTGGAAACCTTACTGGCGTAACGGATTTCACGACTACGATAGGACCATTTCTATTCGAAACTAGGCTTCTCTACTACTTTACCATCATGGATTCGTTAGGAAATACAAACTCAACGGATGTAGGAGAGCTTGAGCTTCCTCCAGATCCCCTTATAGCCGAGAATCAGAGGCTTAGGGAAGAGCTGGATGCCCTGAACGCCAGTTATCGACGGCTTCAAAGCGATTATGAGGATCTCCAAGCCCAAGTAGTTTCCTTGCTAGCGAATATCTCATCCCTTACCGATCTCATAGCATCCCAGAATCAGACAATAGCCTCGCTGAACGAAAGCCTCGAAGCTTCGAGGGAAATGATTGAAACTTTGGAAGGCGAGGTTTCAGACCTTACGGCAACCGTTCTAGCCCAGAATCAGACAATAGCCTCCCAGAAGGCCCAGATTTCTCAGCTACAAGGACAAGTCTCTTCGCTACAAGGCGAGCTGAACACAACTAGAAGCCTCATGTACGGGCTGGCGGCTACGACCTTTATCTTTCTCGTAACTACGGTCTACTTTGCCATGCGAAGGCCCAAGGCATGACTTAACTTTAATTTACTTTTTATAGAATCGAATCCTAAGGAGCTGGGGAAAGGCATAGGAAGCTAACATTTTCCGCTAAAGATAGGATAATTTTTTATGCTCGTCTCAACCTTACATCCATAGAAGGCTCTACAAGCCAAAGAAAACAAAACCCTCAAAACCATCTAAAAATAAAAAATTTCGCAAAATAATTAATGCATGCACTTATCTAGTAGTATAGATGCCAAAAGACTCGATCAAAAAATCTTTATGTTTCATTATCCCTCAAAACAAAATACAACGGTTTTTGTGCAGCCATGAAAATTATCTGATGCAAAAATACCTTCAATCCTTGGTCTCCCTTCTGCCCCATTCAACTCATTGATCTGGAGGCTAACTTTTCCTCTCCCTTTCGTACTTCTCTTTTAGACTTCTGTACATAGCTTTGCCCAGCTTGCCAGTCCTGTAGAGCTTGGTAAAAGTTATGGCTCCGAAAAATTCTCAGTTAAGAGTAAAGAAGATTTGGAACGGGGATGATGAAAAGTTTAAATACTGAAAAATGAAATTATAATCGATCTAAAATGCTTTCCCAAATTCCTTCAAAAATTGAAAAACTTTCTAAGGAAAAACTTGATATTGAACTTTTAAGGGTTGGTATGATAGCAGAATTGGATGCCATAAGCCTCTATGAGCAACTAGCCGCCTCAACAGACAATAACGATCTAAAGAGGGTCTTCTTAGATATAGCTAAAGAGGAGAAAACTCATTTCGGAGAATTTCAAGCTTTACTTCTCAAAATAGATAGGGAGCAAGTTGAAGAAATAGAGAAAGGAAGGCATGAAGTCGAAGAACTTATAACTTAAACTTTATCACAATACAATATAATACAATACAATATAGGCTTTGAACTTTGCTTTTTTTAATATCTTCTTAAATCACTTTTGTCGCCATATCTTTAGAAATGCAGTATATGAAAATTGAGGGTATTCATGACTATAACCTAAGCATCCTTAGATTTCTTTACAATTATGGCCGTGCCCTTACTGGCGATTATTCGCCTTCAAGATACGCGCTTCCTTAAGGCGTACATTCTGAAAAGCATCCATCAATAATTCCTTAAATCCTTCCCTCAGATTCGCTAACCTCCTTTTTAGCTCTCGAGGAAGGTCCTGGGTTAAAACTTCGCAAAGCACTTCTAAGGCTTATGGAGTCTGCCTTTTGGAATTCCCAAAGCCATTAAAGCCAAGATGATGGTAGCGAAGGCTCCCATGAAGAAGGTCTTATCATAGCCCAAGATGCTCCAAAGGATGCCTCCAACGATAGGAAACGTTACCGCCGCTAAGTGGTTAACGGTCTGTCCCATGGCGAGACTTGGAATTAGATCTTCCAAAGGGGCTGAATCGTTGATGTAAGTGACAAGGGCTATGGAGTTAAAAATGAATAGAAAGGAATCGATTATGTAGAGGATATAGAGGATTGTGATATCGGGAACCAAGGCGTATCCTAGAAAAATTGGTATGGCCCCTCCATAGCTTATTAGAAGGCTAGACCGCTCACCTATTCTATCCACTAGGCGTCCTATATGGGATGCTGCCATGAAACCGACTATGTTATTGAAAAGCATGAGAAGGGCTATGTGGCCTACTGGAGCCCCGAAGGCCTGCACCATGGCAAGGACGGCAAAGGTTGTGAAGATCTGTCTTCGGCATCCATCGAGGAGGGACAAGCCATAGTAAAGCCAATATTTCCTGCGGATGATAAGGCGAGGTTTCTCTATGCGTTGGGACTTCCCAGGAACCATGAAAGTTGCTAGGCTACCGAGAAGGGCCATGGAGGCAGCGACTAAGAAAAGGCTTCTGAAGGACATAGATAGCCAAGTTGAGGCTAAAAAGACCATGGACATCGATGCCGTGGCTGCCGCGAAGCCCACAGAGTTCATCTGGCCTAGTCTCTTTCCCTCGGAGGAGGGCTCCGATAGTTCAAGGATCATGGAAGACCTAAGGGGCATCCAGCAATGTAAGCCAAGACTCCAAAGGAAAGAGAAGGCGATAAGATCCGGAAGTCCTCGAACAAAGTAATAGGCTCCAAAGCCCAAGGAGACGAGGATCAGGGAAGCCCCGGCGAGGAAGGGCTCAGCTAGGCGGAGGAGGGCTCCGAGGATGAAGGCTGTTAAAAGTCCTGGAATTTCCCTGATGGATTCCAAAACCCCCAGTTGATGTGCCTCTATGCCTATGTCTTCTACCAGAAAGTTCGTATATATGGTGCCTTGGATTCCAGTGGCAAAACTAAGGCCGAAGATCCCTAATCCTAGGTTTAGTAGGGCCCTTAGTCTCTCCTTATCTGATTGGCTACGTTCCTTCCTATCGTATGTCTCAGTTTTCGAATATCTCAAGGGCCTCTTAGGTTTCGCGGACCATCCTATATATAAATACTAAGTAGCCTCATGGACCGATTGGTGGCATGGAGTCCTAGGATAGCATTCTGAGCCTACCCCAGGCTCTATGCTTATAGGATACGAGCCACTTAATGTTTTCTTATATTATAGGCTATCATTGCTATTCCTTGACTCGCTAGAGAATGAGCGGTGCTGTAACCTTAAGCCTTCCCCACCGCCTCCTCCACGAGGCTTAGCATGGAAAGGGGCTCCGGTCCTAAGGATCCGCATGGAGCCTTTCTCAAAGCCATATGATACCTTACGTTATAGTAGCGAATGAGCAAAGGCAATGTTGCTCTTAGATTCTTCATAGAAGCCCTTTTGCAAGAGCATAAACCGAAAGAGCTTGGAGGATAGAGAGTTGGACTAGAAAGAGGCGGCAAAAAAGATAGAGGTAGAATAGAATAAATAGGATAGGATAGACCATATACTCCAGAGTTATCTACATATATAGCGAAACACTTGGAAAGAGAATAGAGTCTTAAAGAATCTAAAAGGTAAAAGCTTAACAGTCCTTAGGAACTAAAAAGGAAGGAAGGGGAAGGATTTGTCCAAAAGGAGCGTTGCTGTTGTAAGGGGCGAAGATCGTTATTCCATTGTAACGAAGGCCCTCCAGCTCATAAGGGATGATGTGAATCCAGCTAGCATAAGGGGCCGGAGGGTTTTAGTAAAGCCAAATCTCGTTTCTAGCTCCATCGAGCTTGCAGCAACCCATATAGACGCAGTAAGGGCGGTCGTAGACTTCCTTCAGCCCTTCGAGCCAAAGAGAATCCTCGTCGCAGAAGGATCCGCAAGCGATACATGGGAAGCCTATGAAAGGTTCGGTTATCGAAGCCTGGAGAAAGACTATGGAAACCTAGAGCTTCTAGACCTGAATGGCGATTCCTACGATACGATTCTACTCGAAACCCTCTATGGCAATGGTAAGGAGGTTCGAATTTCTCATACTGCGAAGGCGTGTGAGTTCAGAATCTCCGTGGCAAGGGCAAAGACCCATGATCATGTCGCCTGTACCCTTACGCTTAAGAATATGCTCGGTTGCATCCCAAAAGGTGAGCAGGTTTGGGCCCATGGGGCTGGAATTGAGCCTTCAGAGCCCCTTGAAACCGTTCTTAAGAGCAACTGGCTCCTCGCAAAGAACCTCGTAAAGATAGCAAGCGCCGTAAAGCCCCATATGGGGGTTATAGATGGTTTCGTAGGCATGGAAGGAAACGGTCCTGTTGGAGGGATACCTGTAAGCCTTGGGGTTGCGGTGGCGAGTTGCGACTTCGTGGCAGCTGATGCCGTGATGGCGACGGTCATGGGCTTCGAGCCCATGGAGATAAGCTACATATACCTAGCCAATGAGTTAGGGCTTGGTATCGGGGATCCAAAAAGCCTAACCATCATTGGCGATGATCCCTATGGTGTTAGGAGGAAGTTTAGGCCCCACAGTAACTATCAGAGGACCCAGACTAGATGGAAAGAATATGCCGAGGAAAAGAAAAGAAAAGAATGAAGGGGGATGAAAAAGGCGATGAAGATGGCAGGAAAAATCCGGCACCGGACTGGAGGAGTAGGCTTCCAAGGATTTTCTCTTAGCCTTTGAGCGAAGCGTCATCACTCGAGGCTCAGGTCTTCTCTTCTTTACCTCCTGTTATAGGCGAAGAAAGCCCCTAAGTTGGATGATGATTACTGGAGCTGAAGAACTTCAAGATTATGTTATGAAAGGAAGGATCCGGGCTTCAAAAGTACAACGAGGGCTTTCATTGAGGAGAATTTTTTCTGTATGATTCGAAAAACTTTATGGGCTGAAAGCCTTTTTCATCGATGGTCATTGGGTGAGACTATGAGGAAAAGGTACGCTTTAGCTGGTGCCAGTAGTAGGGCACTGTTCATGTATGCAAAGCCCTTATCAACCGAACTAAAGGATTATGCCGAGCTTGTGGGGGTTTATGATATAAACCCAATAAGGGCGAAGATTCTCAGCGAAGAATGTGGCGGCATAAAAGTCTATGATAGCTTTGAAAAGATGATGCAGGATACCAGACCTGATGCTACCATAATAACGACTGTTGACAGATTTCATCATGAGTACATTATTCGAACTTTGGAGGCTGGATGCGATGCCATAACCGAAAAGCCCATGACCATAGACGCTGAAAAATGTAAAGCGATTCTAGAGGCGGAGAGAAGAACCGGGAAAAAGGTTATCGTGACCTTTAACTATCGTTTCGCCCCCTATGCTTCTAGGATAAAGGAGCTAATTAAAGAAGGAATCGTCGGTGAAATATTGAGCATAGATTTCGAGTGGATTCTGGATACGGTTCATGGAGCCAGCTACTTCAGAAGGTGGCATAGATATATGAGGAATAGCGGAGGGCTCTTGGTCCATAAGGCTACGCATCATTTTGACATCATTAACTGGTGGCTCGACGATGATCCAGAACTAGTTTTCGCCTTTGGGGCTAGAAGGTTCTATGGCCCAACAAGGAAGGAGCGCTGGGTAAGATGTTTGACCTGCCCCTACAAGAAGACATGCGAATTTTACTGGGACATAACTAAGGATCAATTCGCCAGAAGGTTTTATCTTGAGGCAGAAAAGGCAGACGGCTACATAAGGGACGGATGCGTATTTGCCGATGACATAGATATATACGATACTATGTCTGTAAACGTAAGATATTCCAAAGGAGCCTTCCTAACATACTCTTTAATCGCCCACAGCCCTTATGAGGGATGGAGGGCATCCATAAACGGAACAAAGGGGAGGCTAGAGGCTGAGGAATTCCATAGTGGCCAAAGGGTCGATGAACCCATCCAACAAATAAGATACTACAACCGCAAAGGAGAGGTTATCACATACAACATCGAGAAGCCAAGGGGGCCCCATGGAGGCGGAGACGAAAGGCTAAGACGAATGCTTTTCGTTGGAGATGTCGAGGACAACCTTGGGTATATGGCAGGGTCATGGGCGGGCGCCATGTCAATTCTGATTGGAGTTGCATCTAACATATCCATCGCGGAGAAGAGACCTGTTGGCATTAAAGATCTACTTCAATGAGTTATGCGCCTTCTAAACCTGTTATTCATATTTCTAAGAAGTCTCAGTAAAGTCCGTCGATAGGATACCTTTTTAAAAACTCATGGAAGGATCCAAAAAAGGCTAAAAAAAGCTTTAAAGGAGAAAATAACCAATTCTACCTAGGGGGTTTCGAGAATACCCATAAGGGCTTGAAACCGTAATCGAATAACTGCTCCAACTGGGAGATTAATTTAACCCTAATTTTTTGCGTTTCTATTTCATTTATAAAGAAGATTTTATTCAGGATTTTTTCCATCATTATTATTCGCTTTTTTCGAGCCATTATTTACCTACCCCCTCCCCCCTCCCCTCCCTTCCCATCCCATCGCTTCCCTTCCCTTCGCCTTCATTCCGTCCG
>JAGTQN010000077.1 GCA_018396395.1 Candidatus Bathyarchaeota archaeon
TTAGGGGGAATAACATCTACAGAAACACAGCCAACGGAATATTGGCTGCTAGGAATATTGAGGCCCTTCTCCAATCGCCCTTGAACAGGCGCCTTTTAAGCGAGGGGGAAACCCTTGTAGGTCTTAATCCTGAGGTTGGCCATGTCCTTATGGGCCATGAGGAGCTTGCATACGCCTTCGCCTCCATCCTAAGGGAGGGGAGGCTCATGCATACCCATTGGAATAGCCAGCCCCTTGGCAACTACGATCAGGACCTGAATGTAGGAGTCCTAGGAATCGACCAGACTTATGCTGCCCTGTTAACGCTGAAGATGTATGGCTACAGGGGCTACTTTGGGATAGACATAAACCCTGAAAGGATGCCTGTTGAAAGGGCGCTGATCCTTAATATAAACGCCCTTAGGGCCGCCTGTGCAAGGCTCAACGAGCTCGATTACGGAGAGATAGTGGATGCCATGTTCGATCCAGCGGGGAACAGGGGAATTATTGAGGATATCTTTACAAAGGCCTTGGCGCCTCGGAGTGCCCAGCTTTTGGACATAAAGTCCATTTAAACGAATAAAGGAGCAAAAGAAAAAGAAAGAAGAAAGGAAGGGCTTTTAGAATTAGAGATTATAAAACGAATCATGGGGGTAAAAACTCTGATCGAAGGATTGGACCATGTGGGAATTAGCGTTAGCAACCTAGCGAGATCCTTGGATTTCTATCAAAACCTTTTTGGTTTAAGGGTTGTCGAGGAGTTCGATGTCCCCCAGTTCAATCTTCACGTCATATTCCTAAGGGCTGGAAAAGCCATGATCGAGCTCTTAGACTATGGATCCAAGGAAAAGATTCCGCAAGCCCCCACATCGGGCTTTTATGGCCTTCGCCACCTTACATTCATCGTACAGGACCTTGATGAGGTATGCGAGGCGCTAAGAAGGAAGGGAATTAGCTTTACAAGACCTCCGACAACGATTATCCCGGGAAGAATTAGGAATGCCTTCTTACTAGGCCCTGATGGCGAATCCATAGAACTCATAGAAAGAAGGCCTTGATCCTTCACCTTTCTTTTCTTTTCTTTTCTTTTCTTTTTTTCTTCCGCCTCTTTTTTTAAATTTCCTTTTCTCTCCTCGTCCTTCATGATCCTTAATTCTTTTTATAGTTTTGTGGCTTAATTATGGTTTATAGGTAATAGAGGGCGTTTTCGGTCTCCGAGTCATGGAGCTGTTTCCGAAAGTTTCCGTAAATCGCCCATCTTACTGGTAGAGACAGAAGGGAAAAACCGGAAAAAATTAAGCCATAAGCATTTTTTATTGCAAAACAGGCCTCCCTTCCTTTTTAGCCTTAAGGATCTTCAGAATCCTGGGCCATAGAAAATGGCTATGGGATTCCCTCCCGTCGTATTTATGATCATTTGGCTCATGACGCCGTGGACTAAGGATAGGGCCATTATGCGAAGGTATGATATCGTGTTACTTACTGTCGAGATAAGAGCTTCGATGAAGAATATGAGACCATCCAGTCCCTCGATAGCCAATTTTCCTATGAGCATCAGAGCAGACGGAAGGATGAGGAACCAAAGGAAGACGGGGCTCCTCATCTAGGCTTCAAGGTCGAGCTTATCGGAGAAGACTGAATACATGAGCCCTACATAAAGCCATAGCCAGCATACGGGTTCGAAAAAGGCTTCCTGAAACTCCTTCCGCAGGAGCTTGTTGAGAAGGTTTAGGATTAAGCCCATGGAGATGGGGAGGGATCCTATGAAAGGGGAGAGTTTGAACATTTTCGTGGGTTCCTCGAGGGGTCTAAATGGAAAGTGAATCCCGAAAGGGTTTGGGATCTCAAACTCTGGCATCGATAAGTGAACATGGTAGCCAAAGAAGTCTGAGAAGAGAATGCCTCCTAGGATACCCGAGATTCCACACACAACGAGGAGGCTTCCGTTGTTGAGGACGTAGGAGAAGAGGCCCCCGACCCCTAGTCCAAGTTTGCTGCGAATCACTAGGACGATAAGCCCTACTAGGGCTAGAATGAGCCCGTGGCCAATATCAGCGAACATAAAACCGAAGATCAAGGCAAAGGAAAGGGCGACGAGGGGGGTGGGATCTAATTCCCAATAGGATGGAATTCCGAAGGAATTCATGAGCCTTTCAAAGGGCTTAAGGAACTCATTGTGGCTCTGGAGGGTTGGGGGATTCGTTTCCTCCGAAGGATCTTCAAACTTTATCTTGCAACGTTGACCAGTAGCCTCCATGGCGATTCTTGATGCCTCCTCGATAGCCAAAGTGGGAACCCAGCCAGCCACGTAGAAGGCTTCCCCATCAGATCGGGATGGAAGCTGTGATATTATACTTGGATGAAACCTTCCGAAGCCCTCAAGCCCTCTTATCAGGGCTTCATAATCTTCCTTATCTCTTAACCATATCCTCATCCTACGAAGGCTTACTGGTGTTAGGGAGCCAATCGCTTATACGGCCATTCTGAAGATATCCGAGCATTCTCAAAAAGGGTGTAGGTCCTCTATTTAATACTTTTTCGCCTTTATGGGCGTAAGCCCATGGAGGCATATTATGTTTTCCCATCCTTCAAGGAATCTTCCCAGTCAAAAAAGAAAGATAAAATACCGATTATGTCTACCAATTCAATTAGTTGGTTATTGCATCGTGGTTTTAGGAAATCTGATTTTGATTTTGATTTCTTCTACGGTAAAAGGAAAGCCCCTTCCATATAACAGGCTAAAGAGGAATCCTTTCTTTTGCGTCGGGATCGGCCCACGCAGTCAATATCTCCCCGAAATAAAGGGTATGATAGCTTCCTTTCGGATAGATGGCTTCGACAATTTTCTCATGCAATCCTTCCCTTTGGATATTAGCTTTGTATAGGACCTGGCATTCGTAATTGATGGGGCATTCGGCTATAATCGGGGCCTTAACATTTTTTCCTAATAACGCCGTTAGCCCCTTTTCCTTAAACTTATCGACATCCCTGCCGGATACAGAACCGCAAAAATCCGTAATGTCCTCCATACCCTTCGCTGGCACATTTACCGTAAACACTCCCGTTGCCTCTATGAGACCATGGGTATACCTTGATGGCCTCACGGCTACTAGGAAGAAGGGGAGCCTCCAAAGGGTTCCCAAGAGGCCCCATCCGATTGTCATGACATTGTAGTGCCCACCCTTATCGGTGGAAGCCAGCAGAAGACCTCCATGGTTGAGGACATGCAGGGTCTCCATCGCATAACTTAAAGCTGGAACCCTTAGCTTCTCCAAGGTCTTGTTTCACCTCAGGAAAAAGGCTTTAGATAACGAAAGCTCGTGAAGGATGAAAATAACGCTTTCGGTTGTTAGGTTAAAGAAGTCCTATTAGCCGTGAAGGAAGCATCGATTCGGAAGAGAAATCCTCAGTAAATGGCTGAGTTGAAATCGATCTTTCTTTTTCCAAAAAGGTTCAAATCTAGAAAGGTTAATTAGTAGAAACCTAAGAAACTTTCTGAGGTTTTCAATTTGAAGATCGTCGACCTCAAGGCTACAATCGTCGAAAGAATCACTATAATCCGTATTGATACGGATGAAGGAATCTATGGCTATGGTGAAGCCCACTGCCCAAAACATCATGTCTTAGACCTAAAGCCCTTCATCATAGGACAGGATCCGACGAATGTTGAGAGGGTTATGCTAAGAATACGCCATCGAGGAGCCTTTAAGCCTTGGGGGGCTGGTGTCAGCGCCGTTGAGATGGCCCTATGGGACATAGCCGGGAAGGCAGCGGGCCTACCAGTTCACAGGCTTATAGGGGGGAAGGTTCGGGATAGGGTTCGCGTCTACTGCGATTGTGGCTCTGGGGTTCCCTTGGACCCCCAAGATCCTTCCTCAGCCTATAGCCCCGAAGCCTATGCCGAGAAGGCAAGGAGGCGAAGAAGGCTCCCTGAGGGCTTCACAATCCTGAAGTTCGACATAGGATTCCATGGTCGCCAGCTTCTTAGTGTTCCTGGGGGCGTCTATGATGCCCTCGATTCATACCCGACAAGAGGACATGTGACGGAACGGGGCCTGAAGGCCGAGATCGAGATCGTGAAGGCTCTGAAGGAAGTTCTGGGCGATGAGATAGGTTTGGCTTTGGACTGCGGTCCTGGTCAATCCCTTCCTGCTGCCATAAGCCTTGCAAAGGCTCTAGAGCCCTTCAATCTCCTATGGGCTGAGGATCTCCTCACAGGCGATTATACACCCTTCACAGATTCCGAAGCCTATCGCCTTTTATCCATGAGCACATCGACACCCATTCTTACCGGGGAGCAGATTTACTTGAGGCATGGTTTCAGAAGCCTAATCGAAAAGAATGCTGTTGACATAGTAGCCCCAGATATCTGCGATGTGGGAGGTTTGGCCGAGGCCAAATGGATCGCTGAATTCGCGGATCTTTATGGAATCCTCATAGCCCCCCACAACTTCGGCCTCCCTATAGCCTTCATGGCGAATGTTCACGCAGCCGCGGCTATGCCCATGAACTTCATAGCCTTCGAGCATCACATGGCTGATGTCCCCTGGTGGGAGGATCTTGTGAAGGGTATAGAAAAGCCCATAATCAAGGATGGCTTTGCCAAGGTTCCTGAAACTCCTGGACTAGGGATAGAGCTGGAAGAGAAAGTCGTTAGGAAGCATCTGGCGGAGGGGGAGACCTACTTTGAATAACCTGTAGCTTCGCTACAGAATTCTTAAGTGACGGATGAGCTGGCTTTCCTTAGCTTTTAGAATCGAAAGTCGTGGATGTAAATTTATATTTATTCCTCCATTCCGACCTACGTTACCTTTCCATTCCTTCCTCCTTCTTCGATTATTCCTTTTGGACAAAGGGCTCGATCCTAAAGCCTTCCTTTTGTCTAAGGGTTAAGTGTGGGAAATCCTTGTATTATGACGGAGGCGTAAAAATTTGGGAAACAAGGTCCTGATAACAGCCCTCATAGACGAGGAGCAAATGCCTGAGGCCTTAGCCCTCCTCAGAAGTAAGGCTGAGGTCAGGCTAAACCCTTACGGAAGAGTCCTTAGGGAAGAGGAGCTCATCGAGGAGCTAAGGGATGTGGATGCTGTCTTAGCTGGTGGAGATTCCTTCAGCGCAAAGGTCATCTCCTCGGCAAGGAATCTTAAGATCATCGCGAGGGATGGCGTAGGTCTCGATCGGGTAGACCTAGCTGCTGCGACGAAGGCAGGGATCGTTGTGACCATCGCACCCACGGTCTGCGAATCTGTAGCAGATCTAACCTTTGGTTTGATTCTATGCGTTATGAGGAGAATCCTCATAGCTGATAGGAGTGTTAGATCCCAAGAATGGAACCTTCGTAGGAAGTTTGTTGGCAGGGATGTGCATGGGGCTACCTTAGGCATTATAGGACTTGGAAGGGTAGGCTCTGGTGTTGCCAAGAGGGCTAGAGGCTTTAGGATGCGGGTTTTGGGCTACGATCCCTATGTAAAGCCCGAAAGGATAAGGGAACTTGGCGTGGAGCCCTCTGATCTCGATGCCCTTTTAAGGGAATCCGATGTTGTGACGATCCATACACCCCTTACAGAGGAAACGAGGGGCTTAATAGGATCTAGGGAAATAGGACTAATGAAGGACGGTAGCTATTTGATAAACACGGCAAGGGGAGCAATCGTAGACGAAAAGGCCCTTTATGAAGCTCTGAGAATTGGAAAGCTCGCGGGGGCAGGTCTCGACGTACTTACCGTGGAGCCTCCAACTCCTGAAAATCCCCTCCTTAATCTCGAGAATGTCGTCCTTACGCCTCATATAGGCAACGATACTGTTGAGGCTTTCAGGAGGCTTTCCCTTCAGGCAGCTGAGGATATTATAAGAGTTCTAGATGGGGAGCCTCCCCTAAATCCCGTGAATCCAGAAGCCCTGGCGAGGCGAAAATTTTAGCCTCTAAGCTCTTTCCATGGCATTAGAATTTCTAAGCCATTCTTTCTCTAAGTTCAGCATAGCCCAGTATAGCCTAGCCTAGCCAAGACAAGACAAGACAAGGTTAGGCTGATCTAGCTTCCATTAAACTTAAGAGTCTTATAGGCGCCTAGATGCAATTTGGGATTTGCTATGGAAAGAAAAGTCGCTACAGGTTTTACGAATAAGAATAGGAATAAGAAAGGCTCGAAGATAGGCTCGGTTTTCTATGCGGATCTTACTTGGCCAGAGTTGAGGGAGGCTGCAAAAAAGGGTGTTGTCATTCTCCTTCCCGTGGGCTCCACAGAGCAGCATGGTCCCCATCTTCCCTTAAAGGTTGATTGGCTATGCGCATCGGAAGTCTGCCGAAGGGCCGCCGAAATTTTGGCTGGAGATGCCCTTGTCATGCCGACAGTCTATTATGGCTTCCAAGAGCATACGATGGACTTTCCAGGGACGATCTCCATCCGGGATGAGCACTTCATCAATTATGTCTATGATATTTGCAGGAGCTTAGCCCATCATGGCTTCAAAAAGATCATCATCGTAAACGGCCATGGGAGCAACATACCGAATCTCGACCTTGTTATGCGAAGGGTGAACAACTACCATCCAGATACCATGTGTGCCCTCGTAAGCTGGTGGGACCTCGTCTTTCGGGTTGGAGATCGTCAGGAAGCCATGGCGAAGCTCAGGGAATCCGAGTTTCCCGGAGGCATGAGCCATGCATGCGAGCTAGAGACCTCCGTTCTCCTCTATCTTGAACCCTCCCTAGTCCAGATGGATAAAGCTGTAAAGGAAGTCCCTCCTAAGACTTCAGAGTTCACATGGGGTGATCTCATGGTAGGCGCTTGGCATTCCCCTGTCCATACTGTAGACTTCACTAGCAGGACTACAATGACAGGAATTAGTGGAGACCCCACGGTTGCTAAGGCTGAGAAGGGAAGGGCATGGCTGGAAACTGCTGCCGAAAACCTTGCAAAGTTCATTATCGAGTGGAAGGAACGTCCTATAAAGCCTAGGATAGACCATCACTGAGACGGATTGAGCTAATAAGATAAGAAGTGAACCCATTGAGGCTTAAGAAGGCTTGGCTGGTTGGATTTAACTCCTCTTTTAACGGCTTTCAGTTTCATCCTCTTGGCAGAGCTTGGTGACAAAACCCAGATGACAACCATAGCCCTTTCACTAAGATCCTCACCATGGCATGTCTTCCTTGGAAGTATGCTTGCTTTTTTCGTCGTAGATGGCATGAGTGCCCTTTTTGGAGGGACCCTTCTCTCCTTCCTCCCATCGGAGCTTGTCAGCCTTTGCTCTGGTATTGTCTTCATAGCCCTAGGGATCCTATCGATCCTTCGGAAAGATGGCGATGTTAAGTTTGAGAAGGGAGAAGTCGGGTTCCTGAAAGCCTTCTCCCTTGTAACCCTTATGGAACTTGGCGACAAAACCCAGCTCGCTTCGATTATTCTAGCCGTTGAGCTGGGCTCGCCCCTTCTAGTCCTCATAGGAGTTATGCTTGCCTTCTCCATCATCACAGCTACAGGGATCTTACTCGGCTCAAAGCTTTTGAGGCGCATTCCCGAGACTTACATAAAAATTGGGGCCTCCATCTTCTTCATACTTTTCGGAGCCATCTTCATTTTTCATGCAATAACTTAACGAATAAAAAAGAAAGAGAAACAAGTAGATCTACTTCACTTTTTTATCTATCCTTTAGGAACCTTTATTTTCATATTTTAATAAAATAAAATGAATGACTTATCGTCAAAACCGTTTACACTACATCTCATCTAATATAGCTTACTTTGTGAACTACCCACTCATAAATGATGTGGGCTTCCTGCTTCAAAGATAAGGCTTGCGGGAACTTGGATAAGCTCC
>JAGTQN010000078.1:0-3992 GCA_018396395.1 Candidatus Bathyarchaeota archaeon
GATATGCCATGAACTCCGGCAATCCTTCGGAAGGTCCACCATCTTCACGATGGATGCTGGAAATAACAAGATGTGGGCATCAACTTTTTTGGAGATCTATGAGCCCAGGACTTGGATCCAGAGTGGGGGCTTTGGCCCCATGGGTTATGCCCTTCCAGCAGCCATCGCCTGCAAGCTTGCTAAGCCAGAGGCTAATGTTGTAGCCCTTTGCGGGGATGGGGGCTTTTCCATGACGATGTATGAGCTTTCCACGGCCATACAGCAGAATACGCCCATTGTCGTAGGCATCCTGAACGATGGAGCCCTTGGGACCATAAGGCATAGGCAGATCTTCAGCTATGGAGGAAGGGTCTTATCGACTATTCTAAGAAATCCGGACTTCGTGAAGCTCGCCGAATCCTTTGATTGGTATGGTGAAAGGGTTGAAAGACCTGGGGAAATCTCAGAAGCCCTGAAAAATGCCCAAAAAAGCGTTTCCGATGGCGTTCCAGCTTTGATCGATTTTCGTATCGACGGGAATGAGCCCCTTCCTCCCTAGGGCATCATGGCATCCATAAGCCTTTTTCCACATGGCATCGCAATTGATAAGATGTGGAGGACTATTGGGCGATACGATACGGGACTAAAATAGGATAGGCTAAGATTCGATTCGACGGTACGAATAGAGGCTTTTTCTTTTCTTCTTTTATTCAAAAAGAGGGGATCCTTCGCTAGAACCTTATCCTCCAAGGAAGCTATCTTTCCTTTCCACGGATCCTCAGGAGCCATGGTTCCATCAGTCTCTCTATGTTTCCAGATAGGATTGCTTCTAGGACTTCCTTCTCAAGTCCTAACCCCTTAAGCTTCTTCAACTCCACCTTTGGGAAGTTGTAGTAGGGCTCCCTGGTTCCAGAAACATCGGATCCAAATATGATCCTTCTTGGCCCTACATGTTCAAGAACCCATCTTATGGCCGAGGGCTCTGCCGTAGAAGTGTCAAAGTATACATTTGGATTAGGGAAAAATGATTCCATGAGCTCGTAGCCACCGTTGAGCCTTCCCATATGGGGGATTATTACGCAAAGCTCAGGGTTTCGTTTTACAAAGGCAAGGGTTTCTTCAAAACCTTCCTCCAGCAAAACTGGCATCTTTAGCTCCTTAACCCTCCTTAGGAAGGTTAGGGACCTAGGATCCTCATAATCATACTTCGGTTCATCAGCATGTCTATGCCATTTTATACCAGCGTAGCTTTCAAGGTTTTCCGGCAGGAGGTAATCGTTCCAGACGAAGTAGAAAGGATAGAGATAAAGCCCTTCGGATTTCTGGGCAACCTCAAGGATGTATCTATTGGCTTCAAGCCTATAGGCTGGCGAGTTGGTTTTACGGTAAATATCCTCGGGAAAGGCGAAGATCACGGCACCTTGGGCCCCAGCTTCCGAAAGATCCCTCTCTAAGTCCCCTAGATCATAGTACTTGGTGCTGGGATTTTTTCCTATGTGGACATGGGCATCTATGATCCTCAGCTGGACATCCCTCCCAAGATAGCCCTCTGTCACACTTCATCCTCATCCTCATCCTAAGACTTCCATCCTTATAACGATCTACCCGATACTATCAAAACCATTCCTTCAAAGGTCTTGATGGGAGAAAAGTTTATTCCCTTCATCGCAATTCCTTCGTTGTTTATAGCAGGCAAAATTATCGATTTAGTTTAGTATACCTCGAAAGGAATAAAGGGGAAATAGGTTATTAGAAAAAAGGAAGAAATAGGGTGCTGAAGCTGGATGGAATTTATCCTCATAACCGGAAGAAGCCTTAGCCAAGGAAGGGAAAAGGAAGGAGGAAAGTTCTCGGAAGCCTATAGAAATGCCGTTGCAATCTGCGAGCTCGATCCACAGGATCTCGAAGCTTTGGGCATTAAGGAGGGAGACAACGTACGGATCAGGACAGACTTTGGTAGTGTCGTTGTGAAGCCCCTTCCCTCCTCCCAGGCTCCCCATAGGGGCATAGCCTTCATTCCTTATGGACCATGGGCTAGCATGGTCACGGGCGATGAAACCCATGGAACTGGAATGCCAACCCTTAAGGGTATAAGGGCTTACATAGAACCCACAAAAGAGCCAATCTTAAAGCTTCAGGAACTCTATGCCGGAAGGCTTAGGGTGATGCCTTGAGCCTAACCATAGCCAACTGCGTCTGTCCCTTCTGTGGATGCTGTTGCGACGACATAGAGGTCCGCGTCCAGGATGGAAGGATCATAGGGACTAGGAATGCCTGCGCCTTGGGAGCATCCAAGTTCCTAGGCTATAACCATGATCGCCTTCCCTATCCTACCATCAAGGTTGGAAACGAAGCTAGATCCGTTAGCCTCGATGAGGCCATCAGGAAGGCTGCGGAAATCCTTTCAAAAGCCGATTATCCGGCCGTCTATGGCTTCGGGTCCACAAGCCTCGAAGCCATAACAGCAGCCTTGGATTTGGCTGAGGATCTAGGAGCCCTAGCCGATAACGTTTCCACCATATGCCATGGTCCCAGCCTAGAAGCCGTCCAGAACATAGGCGAGGTTACGAGCACATTGGGTGTTGTGAGGCATAGGGCTGACTTGATCGTCTACTGGGGGTCGAACCCCCTCCATTCCCATCCTAGGCATATGGTTCGCTATGGGCCAATGGCCAAGGGAAGGTTTAGGAATGGGCGAGCCGATAGGAAGCTTGTCGTCGTAGATGTGAGGAGGACCCTCACGGCCAGGATGGCGGACCTCTTCCTTCAGATCAAGCCTGGGACGGACTTCGAGATCCTAACGGCTTTGAGGGCTTACGTAAAGGAAATAGACCTAGAGGTTGAGGAGGTTGAGGGTGTATCAGCGGAAAGGATCGAGGAGCTAGCGGAGCTTATGATGGGATGCCGTTTCGGAACCCTCTTCTTCGGACTAGGCTTAACGATGTCCCCGGGAAGGAATAGGAATGTGGAGGCAGCCTTGGCCCTTGTAAGGGATCTGAACGCCCTGACTAAGTTCACAATCATACCTATGCGGGGCCACTTCAACGTCGAAGGTGCCAATTCGGCCTTCACATGGCGAACGGGCTATCCCTTCGGCGTTGACTTTTCCCATGGATATCCTAGGTACAACCCTGGAGAAACAACCTTTGTGGATGCCTTAAACCGCGGGGAATGTGATGCTGCCCTCATCGTGGCTTCCGATCCCATCTCCCATTTGCCCAGAAAAACTTCTGAAAGGCTCATGGAAATCCCTACGGTCGTTCTGGACCCTCACATAACACCAACGACCATGGCGGCAGAAGTAGCCATTCCCACGGCTCAGGTGGGCATCGAAGCTTCAGGAACCGCGTATCGAATGGATGGAGTTCCTTTGGACTTGCGGAAGCTTGTAGATCCGCCTCCCGGAATCCTTACTGACGAGGATGTCTTACGCAGGATCCATCGATATGTCTCGGGTGAAAGCCCTTGAAGGAAGCGAAGGCTATCATCATAAAGAATGGCTTCGTTTACGATCCTGAGAATGGAGTCCATGGGGATCGCATGGACATCGCCATTAAGGACGGAAGGATCGTCGAGGATGTGAGGGAGTCCCAAGCCTTAGTTATCGATGCCAGGGATATGCTCGTCTTACCTGGGGGTGTCGACATCCATAGCCACATAGCAGGATCAAAGGTAAACCTAGGAAGGCTCATGAGACCGGAGGATCATAGGAGGGACTTCGAGCCAAGAAGCCTAGGAATGCGTTCAGGAGTGGGGCATACGGTACCATCGACCTTCGCTACGGGCTACCGATACGCAAGGATGGGCTACACGACGGTCTTTGAGCCCGCTTCGCCGCCCATGAAGCAGAGGCATACGCACCATGAGCTGAACGAAATTCCGATCCTAGACAAGGCTTGCTTCCCCCTCGTCGGCGACAGCTGGTTCGTCCTCGAATACCTATCAAAGGGCGATTTGGAAGCTTGTGCAGCCTACATAGCCTGGCTTCTGGAATGCCAACCCTTAAGGGTATA
>JAGTQN010000078.1:4007-7689 GCA_018396395.1 Candidatus Bathyarchaeota archaeon
TGGAGGTATCGAAGCCTGGGGCTGGGGTCGAAATGTAAGGTCCTTGGATGACGAAGTCCCCTACTTCCACATAACCCCTAAGGAGATCCTAAGGGGACTATGCCGTGTAAACGGGCTTCTAAGGCTTCCCCATACGATCCATGTCCATGCTAACGGAATTGGAACGCCTGGGAACTACGAGCTTGTCATAGAGACCATGGAGGCCGTTAAGGGTCTAGGAGTTGGAGGAGAAGGAGGCAGGAGAAAGCCCCTCATACATATAACCCACTGCCAATTCAATTCCTATGGAGGCGAGGGTTGGCTAACCCTGACCTCCGAGGCTGAATCCGTAGCAAAGTATGTTAACCGAAATTCCCACGTTACGATAGACATCGGTCAGCCCATCTTCACTGATGCCACGACCATGACGGCCGATGGACCCTTCCAGTATAGCCTTTATCTCCTTACAGGAGCCAAATGGGCCAATGCCGATGTTGAGGCAGAGACAAGTGCAGGCATCGTTCCTATAAGGTTTCGAAAAAGGAACCGTACGAATGCGATTCAATGGGCCATAGGGCTTGAGCTCGCCCTCCTCATAAAGGATCCTTGGAGGGTCTTTCTGACGACGGATCATCCTAATGCTGGCCCCTTCACAGCCTATCCAAGGGTTATCGCTTGGCTTATGAGCCGAAGGGCTAGGGAAGCCACTATGAAGGGGCTCCATCCTATGGCTATGAAGCGATGCATCCTTCCAAGCCTAGATAGGGAGTATGACTTCAACGAAATGGTCATCGTTACGAGGTCGGGGACGGCTAGGGCCCTAGGCTTGAAGGAGAAGGGACATCTTGGCATTGGAGCCCATGGAGACTTAGCCATATACCCTATTAACCCGAAGGCTTTAGATCCAAGCACGGATTTCAAAGCCCTTCGTAAGGGACTTAGGCAGACAGCCTATACGATTAAAGAAGGAATCATCGTATCCAAGGATGGCGTAATAACGAATCAGCCCATAGGCCGAACGTACTGGGTAAAGGCTAGGGTTGGGAGCGATCTTTCGGAGACCGTTCTGAAGGATGTAAAAGCTAAGTTTAAAGACTATTATACGGTCCAATTCGAGAACTATGTCCTCCATGACAGCCATCTAGCCCTCTCGGCACCGATCGCCGTAGATCCTATGCTGTGAGGCGCGGAAACAAGCCAAGGGAAAGGGATGAACCGAATGCGAGACCAAGACAAGGAGGGAAAAATAAAGCGAAAGGAAAGGATGGTATGGCTTAGGATGTACGATGGAAAGTGAGGAAAAGAAAGTGGAGACTTGAAGGGAAGGAAGAAAAGAAAAAAAGGGAAGAGAAGGAGAAGAGAAGGAATAGGAAGGGAAAGAGGAGGAGCCTTGGATTCGGATTCTAATTTTCGAGCTATGAAGAAGTTCATCCTGACGCCCAAGTATGCCTTTAGGGTTCCGGTGGATGCGGAGGCCATAAGTCCCTCAAAGTTTGATGGGATGGATGCGGAGGCCATAAGAGCTATAGAGCTATGGGAGGGAAAACGAAAGGTAACCCTCGGTACTCTTTTCGATGTATCAGAGTCTAAAGTCGAAGGACAGAACTCTTCTACGCATGCCGAGCCTAAAGAAGAAGGGCCCTTCATCGAAATCCTCGGTGATGTCTCGAAGGTTAGACGCCTTGGAAGAGGGATGACGAAGGGTACGATCGTTTTGAAGGGATCAGGGGGCCTTCGCCTAGGGGAGGCGATGCTAGGAGGAAGGATCCTCATCGAAGGTAACGTAGGCCCATGGCTCGGGAGTAGGATGCGAGGAGGAACCATCGAAGTCTTTGGAAACGCAGGCGACAAGGTAGGCGCCCCCCTTCCCGGTGGGAGCGAGGGCATGCGAGGAGGAACCATCATAATCCATGGCAATGCGGGTGATGAGGTGGGATGCCTAATGACGGGCGGCCTCATCATAGTCGATGGAAGTGTAGGGCAGTTTGTAGGCTATGGGATGCGAGGAGGAGATATTCTCGTAAGGGGGAATTCCTCCGGAAGGTTAGGGGCTTCCATGAAAGGAGGGCGCATTGTCGTGCTAGGAAATTGTGGCTCCATCCTTCCGAGCTTCACGATTCTGGAAATAAGGCCAACTGTAAGGATTGGCGAAGAGCGAATTAAGGGACCCTTCTATCTATTCCAAGGGGACTTGAACGAGGGAGGCTCTGGGAGGCTCTTCATAGCAAAGGCATCCAACCCACAGCTTATAGCCTTGGAAAGGTACCTTGAGGCATGAGAAGAGCCTTAAGGCTAAGAAAGGGAAAAGGCTTTCGATTAGATTTCGATTCGATGGGCTCGACCTGCCCGACCGGTTCGCCTAATCCTCAGCCCTAGGGCTTCGTTCCTCTAGGGATCCTAAGGTCGCAGACGAGGCATAACCCGGCTTTTTCACCCATCGTAAGTCTCCGCTTCGAGCAATAGTAAAGGTTCTGGCCGCTCGCCCCGACCATACCAAGGGAGCTTAGGAATGCGCAGTCTAAGGCTCCAAGCCCAACCCTTTGTTTCCTAAGCTCTTCTTCTAGGCTTGCAACCTGAGTTTCTAGGGAACGAACCCTGGCTTCCGCCTCCTCGAGCTTCCTCCTAAGCTCTTGGGCTTCCGTCCTCAAAGTAGCAACCTCGATCCCTTCGCCAGTTTCCACGAGGGCGATCTCCTCGCCCCTAATCTCTAAGAGGCCCAAGCCTTGGAGGATCGATAGAATGCTCTGGACCCTCTTTCTCGGTATTTTCTCGGCATCTGTAGCCTCGTAGAGGGCCTTGAGGCTCTTATTCGCCTTAAGGGCGTTATAGACGGATCTTGACCATTTAATCCATGTTTCAGGCTTGACTTGGGGCTTAAGGGTATCTTCCGAAACCTCTTCCGACTCTGACATGGCTCAAAACCACAAAAAGCCTTATGGCATACTAATGCACCAATAGGCTAATGTATTCCTTAAACCTTATACCTTCTTTTATAGTTTCCTAAGATGATATGGGCTTCGATTCAAAGGATATAAGGGCAATGAAGTGGTTTAAAGCATAGGAGGGAGGATGCATTCTTGTCCGCTCCCAGCGTGAATAAGGAAGCCCTTCCCCTCGTCGAGGGACTTTTAGAGAAAGGCTTTGAATACGGCTTGAAGGTCGAAAAGACGTCTAAAGGAGCGACCATTGTGGACGCTGGAATAGAAGCCAAGGGTGGCTATATGGCAGGATCGATCATCACAGAAATATGCCTTGGAGGTCTAGGAAGGGCTTCCTTTATGTCCGTCCAATATGGGGATCTAACCCTACCATGCGCCCTAGTCCAGACGGATCATCCAGCCATCGCAACGCTAGGCTCCCAGTTCGCTGGCTGGAGGATAAAGGTTGGCGAATACTTCGCCATGGCTTCGGGACCAGGTAGGGCTTTGGCCCTTGAGCCCAAAAGCCTATACGATCGAATTGGCTACAGGGACTCTTCGGACGTCGCTATCCTCGTCCTAGAGACCGAAAGGAAGCCTTCCGATGACGTTCTGGACTATATGGCGAAAAAGTGCGGTGTAGGCCTAAAGGGGCTCTATGTTATCCTTACGCCTACCTCAAGCCTCGCGGGCTCCTTCCAGATTTCCGGAAGGATTGTCGAGACGGGAGTGCATAAAATGGTAGAGTTGGGCTTTGATCCGAAAAGCATCCTATCGGGTTGGGG
>JAGTQN010000080.1 GCA_018396395.1 Candidatus Bathyarchaeota archaeon
GGGATGTCACATCCATCTAAACGATTCAGCAATTTCCGAAGAGCTTAGGAAGCGTAGAAATCCCTTGGACCTAGCCTATGCGATTGTCGAATACGCAAACCTTAGGCTCAGGGATAAGTTCTTAGATGTCGCCCTCCGCCACAAAGCCGATAGTCTCAAAATTGAAAATGAGATGGATGTCCAGAGACTTTTCACGTGTCCCCTAAGCCTCCATAGGGAGTTGAATAAGGTCTGCGTCTGCATAAGTCCTAACGATCTCGATGTATTTACCCCTGAATGGGCGGAGCTAGGATCCTTCAGACACTATAGGGAATGGAATCGTTTCGTAGCAGGCGAAGCTGATGGGCTTGCCATGAAGGCCCTAGAGGCGATCGGGGAAGTTCAGAGTGTTAGCCTAGGATTCCGTAGGCTTCGAAGGAGGGTCCATCCACCCCTTGATGAGCAAATAGCCCGATGGATGCAGAGGTCTGAGGACAAGAACTAATTAACGGTTTTTCTTGCTTTTTCCTTGGCTAAAGAACGTTCTCCAAGGCTTTAGCCCTTTAAGCCCTTACTTCAATAATTTTTGAAGAAGACAAAAGGCTATTATGCGATAACCTTTGTTTTATCGGTAAGAGGAGCAAGGGCGTTGGCATTTAAAGCGAAGTCAGCATCAGCACTGGCATCAGCATCGGCGTCGACCTTTGACTACGACACATGGCAGGCTAGGCTTGTAGCCTTAGAGTTGGCCAATGAGGTAGGAAGAAACATAATGGGACTATTATCGAAGAAGCCCTATACTGCAAGCCAGATATCGAGGGAGCTGGGGCTTCCTATATCCACGGTCCTATATCACTTGACAAGACTTGAGATTTCTGGAATCCTTGAAACCTTTCCCAGCCATGGAAAGAGACTCAGGGAAGTAAGGTACTACAGTGCGCGCTCCTCGAGAATTGTATTCAACATAAAAGGAGGTGAAGAACCAAAATGGAGGAAAAACGGGAGGAGGGGAGGGAAGAAGCCAAGGAGGAATTCATCAAGAACGTAGGTGTCCTGAACCTTAAGGATGTAAAGGAGGAAGACATCGAGCGAATGAAAAAAATAAAGAATGTGGGGATAATCCTCGCTCCAAAGGAGCTCATAGGAAAGATAAGCGCAAAGATTGTGGATAATGTCGGAGTGATCGTTCCCTATATCGAGGGCATGAGACTCTACATAGGGAAAACATCCATCAACGCCGATATGCTAAGAAGCCTAGATGAGCCCATCGATATCCTTCAAGCAGGCCATCTAGTTATCGAGAAGGATGTTACGCCGGAGCTTATCCTTCAAAAGATAAAAAGCTTCAGAAACTATGGCAAAACATCCGTTCCGACAAAGCAAAACTTGGGAGCCCTCATGGCTAAATGTATAGAAAACATGGGGAAAATAGAGGTAGAAGAGGAAGAAACAGAATAGATAAAAGCCTCTACTCTAGGCAAACATAACATAAGATAACATAAGATAAGAACCCTATCTTAATAGAACTAGGTTATTCCATCATTTTTTCTTTTTGCTTTTTCTTTTTCTTTACTTCTATAGAGATCGTAGTGGGTAAAATAGAAGAAAGCGGATGACGAAACTTGTGATTTGCTTCTAAAATTGTTATTTTTCCAAAAATAGCAATTTTTGAGCCTCGTGAAACATATTAGGACTCTTCTTTTATCTTGATGCTTACAATATAATTGAGAAAGCTAACCCCTCCTTGATTCTTTACTTAGGTATGGATGAAGAAAGCTGTAGGCTCAACCTATGGGATCTTCACTTTCAAGTTTTCGGAAATGCAATGCTTTGAGGCTTAATTATTTTTCCGAATTTCCCTTCCGTCTCTGAACGGCAAGATGGATGATTTTCGGAAACTTTCAGAAACAGCTCCATGACCCGGAGACCGAAAACGCTCCCATAACCTATAAACCATAATTAAGCCGCAAAGCCAATTCAACCATTTTTATTTTGATTTTATTGTTCACACTCTTTCAGGAGTTTTTTACATAAGCTCAAAACTCTTTGGGCATATTCCAGGGCCTCCTTAGCATCCATTAGGCTGTAAAGCTGATCTGGCGGAGTACCGGTCTCCTCGTCACCATACATGCTGGGCTCTCGTTCCCGCCTAAGCCTTCTAGAAATCGATGCTAATTCATCGATCTCACCTTTAAACCATGGCGGGAAAGCTTCCCTATGTCTCTTCAGTATTGGTCCAACATCGTGCCATTTTGGCGGCTCTATGGCAACAAGACGCAATATCCCTTTTAGCGCCAGCTCCACGGCCTCCTGGCTCTGACGAATGATATAAGCATAGTTGCTTGTCCTCAGGGCTTCCTCAGCATGCTTAACCCTCTCCTCAGCCTGCCTGAGGTAGGATCTTGCCATTTCTAGGTTATTCAATTTCCACAACCTCGCCGAACTTTATGCTGGGCTTGAGAATCCAATACCATTTGTTTCCAATCCAAATCCTCTTGGCCCCGAGCTCCTCAAGGCGTTTCCTGAGCCTTTTCAGGATACCTTGGAAGAATCCATTCTTATCGTATAGGATGATGGCATCCTCGACCATATCCAAGTACAGGGGCCGAAGCCTTGATGCCTCGTCTACGCTCAGAATTATCGGTGAGAAGTCCACATGGAAGCCCCCTTCCCATAGCGAATCCATGGCTGGCTGAAGGGGTTCTTCGATCCTAAGGAATAGCTTTTGGCGATCCATACGGCTCTTTGGAAGGGAATCCGCGATTACTAGAATGTCTATATCGCTGTTTTTTTGGACAGATCCCCTGGCAATGCTTCCATAAAGGACTATGGATACGAGCTTCTCGCCAAGGTTCGCCTGCAAGAGCTCAATTAGCCCATCGAGGAGCGATCTGTAAGGTTCCTTTATGGCTTCTTGGCTCAATACTATCCAACAAATAGAATAATTATGTGAGCTTATAAGGGCTCTGACGATAGTCCTATGAATGGAGGAAGTAGGGGGTATCCGATCTTGAGGATTGCAATAGCCTCAGACCACGCAGGCTACTTATTGAAGGAGAAGATTAAGGAATATATCCTAAGCCTAGGAGGCTACGAAATCGAAGACTTTGGAACGATGAGCCAAGAGCCCGTAGACTACCCAGACTATGCCCTGAAGGTTGCAGAGGCCGTTGCAAGGGGAGAAAGCCATCGGGGAATCCTCATCTGCGGGACGGGAATAGGGATGTGTATCACGGCCAATAAGGTTCCAGGCATAAGGTGTGCCCTATGCCATGATGTTCGTATGGCTAGGTATAGCCGGGAGCACAACGATGCCAATATTTTGGCATTGGGGGCTAGACTCATAGAAGCTGAGGAAGCCAAGGAAATCGTCAGGGTCTGGCTTACGACGGATTTCCAGGGAGGGCGTCATGAGAGAAGGCTGAAGAAGATAGCAGAGATCGAGGATGTCTACGCCAAGGTTCCCTTACGATCTTAAAGAAAAAAGTGATGGAAAGAAGGAAAGGATGAGGGAAAACGAAGCGAGAATGGACGAAACTAAAGGAAACGAAGCGAAGCGAGGCGAAACGGAAAGAAATCCAGAAAGATAAAAATGAGGAAAAATGAAAGGGCTAAGGTTTAACCTGGCATGAAAAACTCCAGGCGGGTGGCGCCAAGGATTTCCTTCAGATCTATATCCAACGCATCCAGGACCTGCTGGAAGGTGCTTTCCACATAGCCCACATACTTCTCCACATCGATTTCCTTGATGCTCGCCAGCTGTACGGGCTTCACTCCCGTGGGACCCACAACCTTTACGAAGGATATGATGTCCCCAGCCGTAACCTCGATTCCCTTCTGGGCCAGAAGCTCCGCCGCCTTGATGTGCTGGGGCTTCGTCTTGACATAGCCCTCTATCGCCCTACTCATCATTATATTGAAAGCTAGTTCCTCCAGGGAGTACTGACGATTCTTCAGCTTCGTGTAACAAGTCTTCACAAGTTCCGTAATCCTTTCCTTAGCCTCATCGAATTCCTCGGCAGACTTGACCTCGCTGAGGATGCGTATCATGTCGAAGAAGGCTTTTTGAAGGAATAGGGGCGTGTTACGCTTCTTTCCCGTAAGGCCCTTTATGTCGACGCTTCCGTCCTGGAAAACGCCTAGATAATTCTTCTTTCTGGAGCTGAAGACCGCGTATCGATAGACCTTATCTATGTCGAGTTCCATGCCAAGCCTCTCCACGGACCAGTCCATGAGCTTCTCGATCTTGGATGCCTCAGGAGCCTTCAGGAAGATCGAATCCGTATCGCCATATACGACCTTCATGCCTATGGCCTGGGCTTGCCTTATGGTTTCAATAATGGCATAGCGCCCTATGGATGCCGTCGCCTCCGCTACTGGGGGACAGTAGAGGAAGAAGGATTCGGCCCCGAAGACCCCGTAGGCCGCGTTCAGGACGACCTTAAGGCTGTTCGATATGACACCATACCAGTTGGCGAGGGCCTTAGGTAGCCCCTTCTCCTTCGCCCTGGACTTGTACCATCGGACCCTAAGATCCCTCAGGGATCCTATGACGAGGCTCGATATACCCCTCCTCCTTCCGCAGACCCAGTGGGGCGTGCCGGGAATCGTGTTCTTTTGGCATTCTGGGTGGGGGCAGCGGACGGTTTCGTAGCTAAGATTGTAGCGCCTTATTATGGAAGGATACATAGATTGAAAGTCTAGGACGGAGACGTTGAAGTGGGCCCCAGGCTCGGGTTCGATGACCTCAGCGCCCCGATACTTCTTTCCTTCTATTATAGCCTTCGTAGCCGTAAATCCCTTGACTTCTAGAAGGTCTTCCGACCTAGGGATGAGCCAGCCCCTCCGGCGGTGCTCATAGGAAATCATGTTCCTCAGCCATGTGGAAACTCCCTGCCTAGAAAGGTCCTCGATGGTCGTATGGCTTATCCTCGCAAGGACGATGATGAGCTTCATGATGAGGTCCTCGTCCATGGTAGTAAGGCTTAGGGTGATGTCAGCATCTTGGAGGCAATAGGTC
The DNA here is from genome assembly GCA_018396395.1 of Candidatus Bathyarchaeota archaeon. Classification (GTDB taxonomy): domain Archaea; phylum Thermoproteota; class CALKCG01; order B24; family JAGTQN01; genus JAGTQN01. The sequence goes on from JAGTQN010000080.1 coordinate 5,000, forward strand.
GCAAGGCTTTCATAGTCGAGCTCGGAGATGGGCTTCTCCAGCTCCATCTTCCCAACGCCTAGGAGGGATGCCCCCACGTCATCAAGCGTAACCTCCCGGTACTTCTGGCTGAAGGCGTATACCTGAATCGAACGGTTGAAGAAGAACTTATAGAGGTCCAGATGGATTCCATGCCTTAAAGAGGCGGATTCCCTGCCCATGACGATCGGTATCTCCTTCCTATCGAAGCCGAGGTTTAGTGCCCTATGGTATAGATAGCTCAGATCGAAGTCATCGCCGTTGAAGGTAAGGATGATCGGATAATCCTCGATGATCTGGAACGTTCGCCTTATCATATCCACCTCGGATTCGAAGGCCTCCACTTCGGCCTCCGGAAGGCTGGGCATGCCTATGGACATGGGCAAGGGAGCCTTCACATTCGATCTTCTAAGGAGGAGGATGCGTCTCCGGCCATCGGATGCCGAAAAGGCGACGGCTACGATGGGTTCCTTGGCTTCCCTTGGGTTCGGAACTCTCGTCGGAACGGTTGATGCAACCTCTATGTCCAGGGCTGCCCTTCTGAGGCTAGGAACTGGGCATTCTAGAAGCTCGACCCATCTTCGGGCCATATCCTTGAACTCCTCGCTCTCGTCCTTGAAGAGGCTTTCTATGGATTTCTCGACCTCGGGAGGGGGCTTGAAGTCGATTTTTATGAGCTTTCCATCCTCTATTTTGTAGGGCATTCCCACGGCAATGTCCCTATCGAAGATGTAGCATTCATGGTACTTTATTTCGGCTTCCCAAGCCTTAGGGATTATATCCCTAATACAGCCCGTAGGCCTTCCGCCTATGGCTAGAGGATCCGAGGCTACGATTTTCGTCATAGTCCTTTCCTGGTCTGCCAAGGCATCGTACTTCTTAACGACATCGAAGCCTACGAAGCCAGGATGGTTCATGAGGGCGCTTATCCCCTCCAGTTCTTTGGGCGTCAGGTCTGAAAGGCAGTAGGGCTTGTGACCAGAATCGTCAAACCAGAGGTAAATCCTATGGTCTGCCTCGTTGTAAAGCTTAAGGAAGGCTCGCTTTCCTTCTCCATCGTAGGCAACAGAAAGGACGTAAGCCCTTGCAAGGTTTAGGCTTAGGTAGCCTTCCGGTTTCGGGCTTTCCTTCGCCTCGTCGCCCTTTCCTTCGCCCTCTTTGGCTTGGCTGGAGAATTCCCTTGGCTCTGCATAGGGCTTAGGGGAGCTATCCTGGGTTTCACGATCCTCCTTTCCCTTAAGGAAGGCGTAAAGGGAAGTTGACAAGCCTCCTCCACCACCAATGCTATGCTAGAGGCTTAAAGACCTAGCGTCTTTCTCAGATCCTCTTTCTATAATTCCCCTTTCCTTCTCTTAAAGCTGAAGCCCTTGGACCCATGAGGGTCTCGTAACTACAAGGATGTCTATGTCTCTTTGGTAAGTACGGTTTCCCTCATCTACAGAGTCGAAGAAGTAAACGTAGGCTTCAGAATACGTACATTTGACCACAGAGTGTAGGATCCCTGGTCATATGGAAGCGTTGGCATGTTTAAAAATTCTGCATCTGCCAATGAGAGAAGCGGATCCTCTTTTTCACTTTTCACTAAATACTATATATTGATAAAAAGTTTTACAGATAGAAGGATTTAAGGTTTTGTGAATAATAGTAACTCTCTTAATTAACTTCTCAAAAATTTTCAACCGACCCCCTTTTCTCTTCCTTCCCCATCATTCAGCCTATGCCACCAAGGCCGAATATCGTATGGCCCCTTACTAAAAAGGAGCTTGAAGAGAAGTACAGAAAGGAAACCAACCCGAGGACAAAGGAGAAACTCCTTCCCTTGCTCCTGCTTAACGAGGGAAGGAAGGTTTCTTATGTTGTCTTATATATTGAGGAGATCCAGAAGAATGGATAGGTAGATAGAATAAAGCGGTTATGAAGGCCTCGTTCCCAGGTTTACCAGAGGCCCGAGGCCAAGGATTCCGGATGGCGAGTGAGATCGGATTGTAAGGGAAATAGAAGTGAAGGGCATGACGATAAGGGATTTGCAAATCTACGTGAAGAACGCTGAGGGGTGAAGTAGGTCTACAAGACTGTCTGGAAGATCTTAAGAAGGGCAAAGAAGGTCAGGTATGGGAAGCCCTCCATCAGCAACAGAAAGAGGCCAAAGAATGCCAGAAGAGATCCTAAAAAAAGAATCGATGATATGCTCTCCCATTTGAAGGATCCGACCATCGGCTTCTTTGACGAGGGCTCGATAAAATGGGCTCGAACAGAAGAAGGATCTTGAGCACAAGGGTCATTACGTACACAGGAGGGGAGCAAGACGGAAGGTCGAAGACTATCTTAGGCTTTATGGTCCTTAATGGATACGATATAGCGATGGTATCAGAAAAGACTAGGAGGGAGGACGTGAACGACTTCTTAGGGCTGATGAGGCTGGAGAATGAGGAGATTTTAGGGCTTCTTAAGAATGCTTCCAAGGATCTGAATGAAAAACTTGCCAGCGGACTCAGTAGGTTAGCTCTTTTTGAGCTGGGCACGTTCTGAGGCCACGGATTCTAGCGACATGGATGTGTTTGGGGTTACGAGGGGGCTTTAATTTTAAGTTGAGACATTCTAAATCTATCCCCTCCCCCTCTCCATCCCTCCTCGTCCTCCATCCCTT
>JAGTQN010000081.1:0-3541 GCA_018396395.1 Candidatus Bathyarchaeota archaeon
AATATATAGGCGCCTCATAAGGCTTTTCGTCCTATGGTATAACTTCATAAGGCATATGAAACCCTAGGAAGACTGCCAGAAATACCGATAACTTGACAGTATCCCTGCCATCAAATAAACTTGAGTTTACGGTATGGCTTCATGCTAGGCTAGGCTTTGTCCTTTGGGCTTAACACCATTTCCCTTCCGTAAGGGAAACGAATGATAGTTTAGCCCATGGAAGGATCGAAAGAAGAGGAAAAGAAAAGAAAAAGAAAAAGAAAAGAAAGCGATGGCGTCCTTGGTGGTCTTTGAAGACAAGATCATCGTCTCGTGAATCCATGAATATAAGGCAATGATCCTCATGTGGAATTACGCTTATCATCTCAAAGCAAAGCTAAGAAAAGCGCATTCCGTGCTTTTTTAGCCTTAGGCATCCTATGAAATCAGAGGAAAGCGAATATCCGGATAGGCTTTACGGTGCCTTCAGGAAACCTTAATATTAACCATAAATGGCGAAGTTATATATCGATGCTTTGACGGAGGAATTTGATCTATTTGATCGGTAAAGATGATTTGGGCGAGGTTCTTACGATGTTAAAAAGGACTTCTGTGGCAACAGCCTATAGTCTCCTAGGAGAATCTAGGTCCAAAAATCTCCTTTCAGGAATAAAACCCCTTTTGCCGAATATGAAGGTTGTTGGAACAGCTCTGACGATCGAATATAAAAAGTATGAAGAAGCCATTAAGGAAAAAATTACAGGGAATGCTGTTCACGATGCCCATGATCGCGTCATAGGTGGAGAAGTTATCGTTGCAGCTTCCCTCGGTAGAAGCGACGTAGGGGTCTTCGGTGATTGCATAACCTTCGGTTTTAAAAGTAAGGGTGCAGCTGGAATCGTAGTAGATGGAGGAATCCGTGACAGTCCATACATAATGAAGCTTGATTTCCCCGTCTTTGCCAGGAACATGACTCCAGAGCACATAGGTGGCGTAATCGTTCCATACCGAGTAAATGTTGAAGTTTCATGTGCTGGTGTGCAGATAAAGCCGGGAGATATAATCATGGGCGACTCTGATGGGGTTATATGTATACCGAAGGAAAGAGGAAAAGAAATCGCTATAAAAGCCGAAGAAATTGAGATAAAAGAGGAAGCCATCAGAAGGATGATCGCCTCAGGAATACCCCTCAGGGATTCTTATCCTCCTAGACCGGATCTTTTTGAAAGATTCCTCAAAAAGTGATTTGGATATTTTTCTTTCCGAATCCCTTTTAGGAAATCCTTATTCAAGGATACCTTTGGAATTCATGGGCCTCTGCGCGCTTTCTCCCTATGTCTTCCATCTGCCTCCATGCGTTCCGAAACCGAAGGTTAGGATCCGATCAGAGGGCGACGATTCGCAAAGCAATGAATAAGGCTATGTCTCCAAAAATCCCAACTACAAGGCCCAAGGCTATGAAGAGTACCATGGGAAGCGTTGGCGAGGCAAGGATTCCATCATCGTAGATGCCCTTCGACGCATAGAGTTCGATTTCCTCGATGAGTTTCTCCCGATCGGCTTCGGCAGACATGAAATAGATAGGCTTTCTTATGATGATGCTTTTGTCTTGTAGGGGCTTCTCAGCGGGGTTAAGATACCCTTTTTTCCTAAGATCAGCCATCGCTACACGATAGCTTGAAAATAGGAGGGCGAGCTTTCCAAAGATTCCTGCCTTCACTTCCCCCAGAACCTTCCTTCCCCTCAAGGCTTGGGATAGGTTCCTTAAGGCTATCATGCCTGGAACGCTGAGGCTTAGAAGAATCGCATTGTTGAAGACTGTAAGCGGAAAGATGGGTAGGACTGGAGAAAGGGGCCTAAAGGCCTCCTCGGGATATAGGGGGAGGGAAAGCCCAAGAAAGAAAAGGGCCTTGGCATCAGCTCCTCCCGCGAAGCCTACGTAGAAGAGGGCCAAGCCTAGAAGGAATGAGCATCCGGATGAGGCAACAAGGATTAGAAGAGTCCCTACTTCAAACCGAAGGGCTAGCCATAAGGCTGTAAGAAAAAGCCCTATAGGAAGGCCGATCATCCAGAGTTCATTCGCCACTTCCCTTTTCTTAATATCTGATAAGGCGCCATATGATAGGATGGCTAAAGTGAAGAAAAATCTGGTCAAGGCTAGGAGTTGCAAGGCTTATTTCACCATATAGGCTTCCTACTTCCGATGGGATTCAAGGTAGCAAAGGGCTTCGAAGATGATTTTTGCCGCCTGGATGGCAGTCTCACCTCTATCGTAGAGGGGCGTCACCTCCACTATATCGAAGCCTAGACACCTCTCATCGCATACGATTTTCAGAAGGTCTAAAAGTATGGATGTCGGTAAGCCTTCGGGTTCAGGATTTCCAACCCCAGGGGCAAAGGCCGGGTCGAGGACATCCATATCGACGGTTACATAGATGCGTCCAGCACCCTCAAGGGACTCCTCCAGATCCTTAAAAGCTTCCTTCGGCTCCTCCATTATCTGCCTTGAGGTGATGAATCGAATGCCCTTCTTTTTGGCATAATCCAGTTCTTCCTTGCACACAGCCCTTATACCGACTTCTATGAGGGCTTCATTTCCAAGCTCTTCGCAGAGGCGCCGATTGAAGGTTGCATGACATAGACGGACGCCTAGATAATCGTCCCTCAAATCCATATGGGCATCGAAACTTACAATCTTCAAAGGTTTGCCTAAGGCTCTACTCGTGGCAAAGCTTATCGTATGCTCTCCACCCATAGCCAAGGGAACCTTTCCAAGGGCGGAGATTTCCTTCACAACGGAGCCAGCCCTCCGAAGAGTTTCATCAAGGTCGGCGATATGAAGGTCACCAAGGTCGGAGAGGCGAAGGTCTTCGATGTCTAAGCCTGTCCTGAAGCTATAGGTTTCGATGTTCAAGGATGCCTCCCTTATCGCCATAGGGGCAAACCTCGAGCCCGGTCTATAGCTGCTTGTTCCATCGAAGGGGACTCCAAAGATCACATAGCGAGCCTCATCGAAGTTCGTAGCGTAACCTGAGAATCCGAGGGGAGGACTTGTGTAAAGATGCTTGAAGCCTGAGCCCAATTCCAAGCTCGCACCTTCGATTTTCATGGAGACCTTACCTTAGAATCTTCTTTTAACATTTCCAATTAGCATAAGCTTCCTTTATCCGCCTTTCTTCAATTCGATCCAGAACAATTCGATAGAAGATTCTCCTGGATCAAGCTACCTCCTTCCCAATTGAAGGCTCATCTTCTCTATGATGAGGTTTGTGAGAGCTTTTTCGGGAATTTTTGCCTCTACCTCGGCCGCCAGTTGGGTATCGGAGATCTCGAAAAGGTCCTTCAACTCCTTCATCTTCTCCGAAGAGATGGCCAGAGGGGATGGGGAAAGGCTATCTCCATAGAAGGCATCGAGCTTTGAAATAGCGGATTCTAAAGCCTTTGCATCCTCAGCCATAAGGAGTAGGGCAACGGTTCCAATACCATCCTTTAAGCCAAGCATTTCTATGGCCTTCGCAATCTGCCTTTGGCAGGAGGCTATGGGTGGAGAGCATACGATAAG
>JAGTQN010000081.1:3568-7484 GCA_018396395.1 Candidatus Bathyarchaeota archaeon
GAAGGCCTTGAGGGCGAAAAGGGTTGCGAAGTATATGTGTAGCCGTCCTGCAATTTTCCTAGCATCGAAGGCTTGGACCCGAACAGGATGGAGGTTTTTCCTAAGATCCTTAAGGAAGCCTTGGACATCATCGATTCGTACGTCATAAATTGCCGATATTGCCAGATGGTAGCCATACTCAGGGATTTCATCGAACAGAAAGCGGCTTTTCAGCCCAATTTCCGATTCTTGCATCCTCCGCGATTCCTCCTTTTCCTCATCGAGCAACCCTTCAACCTTCCATACCCTCTTGGCATCTGAACTCCTCAACGAACTTCCTGATCAAAAGGGGCCTTATCCCTATCTTCATAAGCTCTTCCCCAATGGAATCGGGATCCATACCTTCTCCCCGCATCCTATTCCAAAGCTTTCTAGCTGTTTCCTTAACTTCATGGGGGAAGATGATCCAAGAAGTCGTTTCTTTGATGTAATATTCGGGCTTTATGATAGACCAGGGCTTATAATAGAGGCAGGCAATCCGAATCTCCTTGGCGCCCTGTCTGAGGAGACTATCCTTGACGAGGCTGAGGCTCCTTCCAGAGTCGGCCACATCATCGACCAGAAGGATCCTTTTCCCCTCGACAGGGGCTGAACAAGGTTGCGTAATGATGGGTTCAGATGATGTCCTTCCTATGTCTACATAGAACTCGACTTTTATGCTGGCGACATTAGGATTCTCTAAGAAGTCTGAAAGGAGACGAGCCGGTATCCAACCGCCCCTCGCAACTCCGATTATTAGGTCAGGTTGAAAACCAGAATCCCTAATCCTATTGGCAAGCTCAACGCATAACTCGTAGAGAAGCTCCCATGTAGGAACTTCGTAGCTTCCCTCGCCCATGTTAGCATCGAGTTTTACTTCCTTCCTCTATAACTTAAAAGCTGTTTGCTTGCTTTTCCTTAAAAATCACGATTATAGCGAGGCCTCCTTAGGAAAAGCTGAGAATTTGGATTTATTCGAAGAAGCGAGAAAAGATAAATAACCGCATAAGAAAAAATAGTGAAGTATTTTATGTAAAGGATTATGCCTGTCGCTAGGATGACTGTGCATGAGAAAGTAGCGACTATAAAATCAAATAGTATGGAGAACTGGTCATCGTGGCCTTCCTTAAGAAGATCGAAGTTTAAGCATCAGTAACGTATTATGAATACGATCTTTCCTTTCTTCAAACCTTTCCTTGGAGGCCGCCGCCGGGATTTGAACCCGGCCTCCAGGCTCCACAGGCTTATACCGTCCGAGGCGTCTGTACGCTACCAAGTTCCGTGAAGCCAAGCAAGCTCCTCTACGTTACGGCGGCCACTTCGGACTTAAAAAAGACCTATGGCTTTTCTCTTAAACCTTTCCCCCTCGCTCCCTTTTCTGTTTAGCAAGCCTCAAGACCAACTGGAGCCCCTCGGATTCCTCTGGGATTGCCCTAGCTTCCATAATCCCTGCCTTGATGGCTTCCTTGACAAGTTCTTCGCCTATATGGCTCCTAGTGATGACGAGACTCCAGCCATCCGGAACCCCTACGCCTCCAACTGAAACATCTGCTAGCTCAGCTGTAAAGTCCTGGCAGACCCTACAAGAGTCCCGAGTAAAGGCTTCCATTGCCTTTATTGGCTCCGAAAGGACTTCCTTATCCCCCTCATAGACTCTGAATCTTCCCCTCTTTATGGCGAGGCGGGTTATCCTCGAGGGCTCTATGCCCCTCCCTTGGATGTATTCCATAAGTCTTTCGAGCCAAAAGCTTTCCGCGCAGAAAAGACCTATGGCCGCAGCCATGGCTTCAGAAATCTTGTGGCTTGAGAAGGGATTCGACTGCATACGCCTAAGGGCTTGGACTTCGCATGGAACGCCTACGACGAGGACCCTTCGCCTCGAAAATTCGAAATGGGCTGAGCCCAAACCCGTGATAAGGGGACCAAGGCTATACTTTGTCCCTGAAGCCTCCAGAAGGTTCTTCTGATCCGTAAAGACCTTGGGAATGGGCTTCCATGGTTTTGATGGATCGATAACCGTCGCTACGACAGCATCGAAGGTCCCTGATCGAAGGGCTTGTATGGCTAAGGCTGTAACTGCTCCACCGTCCTGACATCGATGCCTAATCCCTTCATCGACGATTCTGGCGGCAAAGATGGATCTATGTACGCCTATGAGGGCTTCCATTCCTGAGGCTTCCCTGGACCTTCTAAAGACGAATTCCTCGAATTCCTCCATGGGAAAGGGTATTAAATCGGGAGTTCTGGGACATTGATAATAGCATAGTTGACATGCTATGCAAGCGCCCTTAAGAATAGGCTCTTCCCCGCCGGGGAGGATGATTCCTACGGGACAGGTGGCTATGCAGGCTCCGCAGTAGACGCAAAGCCTCTGTCGAACGACTTCCGTGAGAAGGTTTCCGAAGGTTTTTGGCCTTGCGATCATCTCCATCCCAACCGAGGCGCCCTTAAGATCTTACCTAACTAAATTAACCTTTTGATGCAGAAAGAAGGTTTCCATGGAATCCTTAAAGGTTTATTCCTCAATCCTCGACAAAGTTAAGGGCTAAGGCTCCATAAAGCCCTACGTCTTCGCCTAGCCTCGTAAGCTCTATCTCTGGAACCCTGTTTACCGTATGGTTTCCAACAAGCTTCCTTATCGGAGGAAGGACTAGTTCCTCATTCCTAAGGGCTATAGGGCCGCCAACCGTTATGAGCTCTGGATCGTAGGCGTTGATCGCATCCGCAAAACCTATGGCATTGAGCATGCCTAGGCGCTCAACGATCTTCAATGCCAAGGAATCCCCCGCCTTAGCAAGATTAAAGAGCCCCTCCGTAGTTAGACGTTGGCTACGGACTTCAGCCAAGAGAAGGCTTCCAGCCATTTCATCGTCGCTAAACTCCTTAGCCTCATCGACGAGGAACTTCACGTATCTTGGGATATTCCTTCCCGAGCAGTAGGCTTCCCAATGGCCACGCCTTCCGCAGCCACAAAGAAGCCTTCCTTCGAAATCTATGGTAAAATGCCCTACTTCATGGGCATTTCCATCCTTTCCCATGATGAGCCTTCCATCGATAAAGACACCAGCTCCTATGCCCGTGCTAAGGGTTATGTAAAGGAGGTTTTGAGTCCCGATGCCGGATCCGAAGGCCTTCTCACCGAGGACTGCTGCGGCACAATCGTTCAGGAGCCTTACTGGAATTCCAAAGGCTTCTTGAAGGGGCTCCACGAGGGGTATGAAATCCCAAGGAAGGTTGCTCGCTTTCACAACGGCCCCCCTCTTCAGATCCATTGGACCCGTCGAGCCTATGCCTATGCCCTTTAGATCCTTGATGCTTATTTCAGACCCTAGGATTTTCCTTATCATTGCCCCTATTTGGAGACTCACTCCTTCGGCCCCTCCCCTTATATTCGTCGGCTCCGTCCTCTTGGCAAGGATCCGTCCATCTTTGGTTCCCAGGGCTACCCTTAGGTTCGTGGCTCCTATATCAACGCCTATTGCCAGGCGCTTTTTCCCCTCCATAGGAATTCCACCCTTATGGATTTATGGCTTTTTTATCCTTAAATTCTTCCCTATAGAAGCGCATCCCCTAACATAGCCTCAGGAAGGCTATCATGGTTTTAGAAGAGCTTTAGGGGACTTCGAGGCCACCATTGATCCTTCAGCTCGATGAGGGCCCTCAGGAGTAAAGGAAGCCCTATAGTGGCATCAAGGTAGACGGTCCCATAGCGGGCTCCCAGGGAAATCTTCCCCCATGAAACAGCCTCTTCGAGGGTACAACCAGAAAGGCCTCCCCATTTTGGATCGTCCGTCGTGATCTGGATGGCGTAATCGTGGCCCTTAACCTCCTTTCCAGCGATGGAGCCTGCTATCTTCAATTGCTGTATATAGTTTTTCGGGACTCCTCCACCTATGTA
>JAGTQN010000082.1 GCA_018396395.1 Candidatus Bathyarchaeota archaeon
GGCATTGATCAGGGACCTAGAGAAACTGGAGAAAGAACTGGGGTATGGTGGGATGGAAGAAGGGAAGCTGGACTGGACTAGGCTAGGCTAGGCTAAGGCTAGGATTAGGAATCGAATCGAAGCTTAAGGAAGGTATTATAGATGGATCTGGGAAGCGGTGGGGCCTCGGAACATGGAGGCATCGGAAGGAGCTTTTCGCATTCGCATTCTAGTCCCTTAGGTACGAAGCCAGATCCCTCCATCGTTCCCAAGCAGCCCCAGGCTTCCCTTTCCAATTCCAATTCCAATTCCAATTCCAAAGCCCCATCCATCCCCATCCCCATCCTATGCCCAGAATGCGGATCTTCTAAGGCTTGGAAGGATGGAAGGCGCCTCACGGATCGGGGCTTCGTGCAGCGATGGCTCTGCCGTAAATGCGGTTATAGGTTCAGCCTTCGCGATACGGAGGCTTATTCTTCGGCTTCGAAGTCGAAGGATGAGGGAGGCTACGAATTTAAGCCTTTAGCCAAGGATTCCGATCGGTTTCCTGGAAGCCCCGATGCCCTGGAATCGATAAAGGGGGCTTCGATTCCGATTCCAGGTTCAGATCCAGGTCCAGGCAAAAAATTAAATCCCTTAAGCATCGATAACAGAGGTTGCCAAGTATGCGTTCCGGAAGGCGGATCGAAAAACTTGGCTCCCGCGGAATCAAAGGAGAAAGTAGCCACGCGGGAGGGCACGGCCGACGCAGCGACCGTTTACGGGGAAATCACTGAGTTCCTTTGGTGGATGAAGAAGCAAGGCTATAAGGAGGCTACGATCGTTGGCAGAGGTTCAAGGCTGAGGAGACTTGTGAAACTTGGGGCAGACCTATTCAATCCCGAAAGCATTGCGGAAACGATAGCAAAACAAGATAACTGGAGTGAAGCCAGGAAGGAAGGCATGGTTTACGCATACGACCTCTTTGCGAAGTGGAAGGGCATAAAATGGGAAAGACCGATCTATAAACCCCCAAGAAAGCTGCCCTTCATACCACTCGAAAGGGAGATTGACGACCTCATAGCGTCATGTAACAAGTATATAGCCACATTTCTACAATTGGGTAAGGAGACGGGCGCTAGAGCTGGAGAAATATACGGCTTGAAATGGTTTGATATAGACTTTGAGAATAGGGTTTTGACATTCGTGCCGGAGAAGGGGAGCGATCCGAGGGCTTTCAAAATGTCCGGAAGATTAATAGCTATGCTGAATAGGCTGTCGAGAGAGGGCGACGGCATCTTCGCCCATTACAAAAGCCTAAACTCGCTTAGACGCTGCTTCGAGAGATATAGGAAGAGGGCAGCCGACAAGTTTGGTAACCCCAGACTGCTGAGGATATCCTTCCATACGCTGAGGCATTGGAAGGCAACGATGGAATATGCCAGAACGAAGGACATACTTCACGTAATGAAAACCCTAGGACATAGGAGAATAGAGAATACGCTGATCTATACGCAACTCATAAAGTTTGAAAGCGATGAATACATCTGCAAAACGGCAAAGAAGCCAGAAGAAGTCTCCGATTTGATAGAGAAGGGCTTTGAATACGTATGCGAACATGAGGGGCTTAAATTCTTCCGGAAAAGGAAGTGAAGTGTCGCGGGCCGATGTAATGGTGCCGCGGGCCGGACTTGAACCAGCGACAATCCGGTCTTCAGCCGGACGCTCTCCCAGGCTGAGCTACCGCGGCATCAACATCTTTCCCGAAAAGATTCCTAATAAGCTTTTTTAGTGAAGGATCCAATCCATATTTTGGGCCGCATATAATCCTTCCTGAAAAGCTATGGCAGGGCCCTAGGTAAAAGGAAGGGATGGATACTTCCGAAGAGCTTTCCCGAAGGCTTTCCGCCATAATGGAGGAAATAAGGGATCGTAGATTCCAAAGATTCCAGCTATTAAGGGAGATTCTTCGGCTCCATGGTCGGAGGAAAGAGCTAAACAAGGAAAGGAGGGGCATAAGGGAGCAACTTTCCTCAATAAGGAGTAAGTACAGAGACCTTCGGGAGAGTCTAGGAGAGCTCCGTTCCCAGATGGAGGCGCAGAAAAAGGAGCTCCAGGAGAAACGCGAGGCGATTGCAAAACTAAGCCAGAAGTTAAGGGCTAAGGAAGCTCAGCTCAGCCTTTCGCCGGAGGAGGTTGAGAAGCGCCTCCAAGAAATCGAATGGCAAGTCCAAACGAGCCCTACGAACATAGAGGTTGAGAAGCGCCTCATGGAAGACTGGAAGAGGCTCGAGGAGGAAAGACTTAGGCATGGGGAGATCAAAAACCTTAGGAAGGCTCTCCTCGAGGCCATCGCCCAAAGGAAAGCCCTACAGCTTTCGCTAGCATCGACTCGTGAATCCCTAGGGAAGCTTCTAGAAGCCAGAAGGGAACTCAGGGAAGCCATGGAGGGCTACCTCGAGAAGGACGAAAAGCTTCGCTTAGAGGTTGAAGGGCTAAGAAAGGAGTTTCTCGATAGGCGGGAAGCCATCAATCGCCTTGATCAGGAGATTGGAGCCCTTTCCTCAGAGGCCGAGGAGATCAGGGAACAGATAGCCGAAATTGAAAGGAGGGCAAAGGAGCAAAAGATGAAGGAGGTCGCAGAAGCTGTACGAGAGAGGGTGAGCAAGGGTGAAAAAATCACCCTCCAGGAACTCCAGATCCTCCTGGAGGTTCAGGAAGGGGAAGAAAGGGTAATGGATGTGGATGTGGATGAGGATGAGGATGAGGATGAGGATGAGGATGAGAAGGGGGAGCCGAGGAGGGAGAAGATGCCTTGAGCATCCAAGGGTCTGAAAGGGAGGCTGGGAAAGGGGACAGGCAAAGGAAAGCAAAAGAGCAAGCGACGGCTGAGGAGAAGATGGAAGCCAAGGAGCCCAAGAATATCCTCATCCTATGCGTCGATAGGGACGATGATGTTGGGGAGAAGACGGGCTTAAGAACTCCTATATTAGGAAAGGAACAGGTCCTTAACGCTGCCATCCAACTCATAACTAAGGATCCTGAGGAAGCCGATGCCAATACCCTCTTTGAGGCCATCCGGATCTTCGAGAGCCTCAGGGCCAGGGCCGTCGATGAGAAGTATGAGGTCGCTGCCGTGGCTGGTAGCAGCCTTGGAGGCTTAGAAGCCGATAGGAAAATCGCAAGGGAGGTCCAAGAGGTCGTCAAACGATCCTCGGCAGAGGCCATCATCCTTGTGTCCGATGGCTTTACGGATCAGGACGTCTCCCCCATCATCCAATCTTATGCACCAATCGTAAGCGTCAGGCGCTTCGCCGTGAAGCACAGCGAATCCCTTGAAATGAGCTGGCTCATCCTCTCAAGGTACTTGGCTATGCTCTTCAACGATCCAAGGTATACGAGATGGACCTTGGGAATACCGGGACTGGCGCTCGTCATTTTCAGTACCTTCTATGTCCTCAACCTCCTTTTTCCGGAAAGTAGCTTCCTTGCCTACGCAAGCATCACCATCCTAGCCCTTCTGGGATCCGTCCTGATAGTGAAGGGCTTTCGTATCGATAAAGCCATGGCCCTCGTAATATCGGAAGTGGCAGCCAGGCCGGCGATTCTCATAAAGGTCTTCAGCCTCATAGCTGGTCTGGTCGTTTGCATCTTGGGCATTACCCAGGGAGTAAGCCTTGTCCCCAAGCTCGTCCCTCCAGAGTACCTTACGGATCCCATGACAGCCCTTAACCATATTAATCTCCTTGCAGCAGCCTTCATCGACGTAAGTGTCCTTTACATAACGATAGGGATCGTCATCCTTTTCTTAGGCAGGATTTTATACGCATCCTTTGTCCGAAGCCCCCAGGTATGGTCTAATCTCGCAGCCCTTGTAGCCAGCATCCTCACGGGCGAAACCCTTCGTCGAACGACAGGAATTCTGAGGGAGATCCCTACCAGTCCCCTTGATCCCTCAGTCCTTGTCTTCTTCCTTTGGATAGCCTTCAGCATCCTCACGATGATCGCAAGCACTATAGTCATCCACAGGCTAAGGAGGGTCTACAGAGATCGCCTGACGAGGTTCGAGGGAGATGGCTAATTCCCAGCCTTGCCATAAAAAGCCCAAAGGAGAACCCGAATACGAATCTAAGCCAGATGGTTCTTCGATAGCCATTATAGGGGGAACGGGCTTCGAGAAAGCCCTATCCAGTCCACGACTGATGGAGGTCGAAACACCGTTTCATTATAAGCCTAAGGTCTATTTGGGTGAAGTCTCTGGCTATCCGGTTATCTTCCTGCCTAGGCATGGCCTCAGCCATGAGTTCCCGCCCCATAAGGTCCCATATAAGGCGAACATATGGTGCCTAAGGCATCTAGGCATCGAAAGGATTGTGGCTACAAACCTAGTTGGTTCTATAAATCCCTCCCTCAAGCCAGGGGATTTGGTCGTTCCCCACGATCTCATCGATTTTACGAAGGGTAGGGACGCCACCTTCTACGATGGAACGCCGGTTGTTCATATAGACTTTACGAAGCCCTACTGTCCCCAGATTAGAAGGGCCCTTATCCAGGCTATCAAGGGGCTGGGAGAAAAGGTTTGGGATAGGGCAGTATACGTATGCACGGAGGGACCTCGATACGAGACTCCAGCCGAGATACGCATGTTCCGTAGGCTAGGCGCTGACATAGTAGGCATGACCTCATGCCCCGAGGCATCCCTCGCAAGGGAATTGGGTCTCTGCTATGCTTCCATATGCCTTGTTTCGAACATGGCAGCTGGAATGCAGAGGAGGCTAACCACGAAGGAAGTCATGAAAGTTGCTGAAGAAAGGGGAGGGATTCTCCTTAGGGCTATAGAAGAAACCCTAAGGCTTATTCCTAAAGCCCGGAGATGCGGATGCCGAAGGTCCCTAGATGAGGCTTCCCTCCGATCAAACGGAACCTTGAAAGTAGCCTTCCAAAGCCTCCTGTAGAATCAGGTTGCACATAGAGAATAATTAGGTATTGTTATTAGAAGAATCGGATCAAAGATCGAAAGTAAACCTCCTAGCTCCGTCTCGGCAGACGAGAACCGTATCTTCGACCCTAAATCCCCCAAAACCCTTTATGTAGATCCCCGGCTCCACAGTGACCACATATCCTTCTTTAAGGATTTCCGTCTCATGCTGGCTTAAGGAGGGGGGTTCATGAACCTCGAGTCCTAAACCATGTCCAAGGGAATGGATGAACCTTTCCCCATAGCCAGCCTTAGTAATGATGTCCCTGGCGATGGAGTCGGCCTCCTTACAGCTTATTCCGGCTTTCAATCCTTCAAAGGCCTTGCTCTGAGCCCTTTTGACGATATCTAGAAGCTCTATAGCCTTCTCCGTAGCCCTAGGAAGCAAGAAGGTCCTCGTCATGTCGGAGGCGTAGCCTTCCACAGTGGCTCCTAGGTCTACGACCAAGACATCCCCTTCTTGGATAGTCCTGCTGGAAGCTGTGGCATGGGGCATGGCCGCCCTGGGACCCGAAGCCACGATCGTTGAAAAAGCCGTTCCATCGGAGCCCTTCTTCCTCATTTCATACTCTGCTATGGCGGCTAAGAGGCGCTCCTCGACTCCAATCCTCAAGGATTCCCTAAGGGCCTTCATGCCAAGGCTTGTAAGCTTGCAGGCGTAGGCTATTTTCTCGATTTCGCCTTCATCCTTCACCTTCCTAAGGTTCCAGAGATGCCCCATTCCATCCTTCAGCTCCAACTCGAGCCTTTCCTTGAGGAGCTGGGCGGATGAGAATTCTAGACTATCGAAGAAGACCTTCCTAGCCTTCATATCCGCCAGGAAAGCAGCCACCCTTTCAAAAATCCTTTCTCCAGGTCTCAGCTCTATGATCTGGCAGCCCTTCGCCCTTTCTTTTGCTTCCTCAAGGCCTAGGGGACTTACGAGGAGCTGGGGATCCCCCGTTTCAGGAAGGAGGAGGAAACCCTCCGAGGATCCGGTGAGATAAAGGACATTCTTCATCTTAGAAATAAGGAAGCATTGAAAGCCCTCTTCGACCATTTTCTGGCGAAGCCTTTCGAGGCGCCTCTTAGTTTCAAAGACCATGAAGAATTATAAAGGCTATTTCCAGCTTAAAAACTGGAAAGGAATTTCATAATGAGGAATCACTTATAATCCTTCGCTGAAATTCTAATTCTAAATCGGCTCTTCCTGGAGGAAAGGGGAACGGTCTACATAAAGCGCCTTGAGCTTAGGGGCTTCAAGTCCTTCGGGCCTGGGAGGACCATTATCAACTTCGACAAGGGATTCACTGTCATAACGGGACCCAATGGCTCAGGAAAAAGCAACATCATCGATGCCATCCGCTTCGCCTTGGGGGAGATGAGTCCAAGGGCCCTTAGGCTTGAGAAGTTCTCGGATGTCATAAACGATAGAGTTTTAAAGGATCGGGATCCAGAAGCCATCGTCAGGTTATTCTTAGACAATACGGATCGCCGAATACCCATAGATGAGGACCTCATCGTTATTTCGAGGCGAGTGGGCATCGATGGCCAAAGCGTCTATAGGCTCAACAAGAAAAGGGTTTCAAGGAGCCAATTGATGGAAATCCTTGGCATAGGGGGAATAGAGCCCTCCGGAGTCAATTTCATCATGCAAGGAACCGTCATGAGGCTTGCTGATATGGCCCCTGAAGAAAGGCGAAGGGTCATCGAAGACCTAGTAGGCATATCAAACTATGAAGCCAAAAAGATGCAAGCCCAGGCAGAGCTGCAGAGGGCAGAAATCAACCTCCGAGTCGCCGAAGCCCGTGTCAGCGAAGTCCGGAGCAGGCTTGAGAACTTGGAAAGGGAGCGTAACGATGCCCTTAGGTTCGCCTTTCTTAAGAAGGAAGCCGATAAAATCAAAGCCATCATAACCTCCCATAAGGTCCATCAGAATCTGAGGGAAACGAGGGCTCTAGAGGGTCGCATCGAAGGCCTTCGAAGGGAATCCGAAGACCTTTCGAAGGCCAAGGAAGTCCTTAGGACCAAGAGGCGTAACGTGGAGGAGCAGTGGAGGAGGCTGAACGAGGAGATCGTGGATAAAGGTGGGGGAAGGCTTCTAGAGATCCAAGGAAGCATAGGAGAGGCAAGCGCAAGGATTGCCGCTTTGGAAACCCAACTCGCATCGAACAAGATGAGCCTCCAGAATCTCATGAAACTCAGGGAAGAGCGCCTTGCCCATCTCGAGAATCTTAGGAATTCCATAAAGGAGGCTTCGGAAAGGCTTAGCTCGATGCGAAGGGAAAGGGATAAGGCTTTAGCTCTTCTGAGCGAGAAAAAGTCCAAGCATTCCCTTGTAAGCTCTAGGCTTGATGAGCTGAGGAAAAGGCTCCAATCGGGCACAAGCCAAATCGAGGCCATGGAGGCGAGGGCAGCAGAGCTGAGCCAAGCCTTCGTAAAGCTTGAGGCCGAATTCAGAGGAAAGGAGGCTATGCTCTCCATCGTGGATGAAAGCCTTAAGGTTGCGAATAGCCGGAGGGCGGATCTTGGGCAACTCATGGAGGATCTCAAGAACCGC
>JAGTQN010000083.1 GCA_018396395.1 Candidatus Bathyarchaeota archaeon
CTCATCCATGATAGAAGTCCCCTAAAGCCTCCTGAAAGGCTCAGCAAGGAATTGAAGCGTAGGCTTAATGACTTTGATCTATACTTCCCATGCAGATGCGAAAATCCCTTCAGCCATTTATCCGCATGGCTTGAAGCCTGGAAAGGCTACTATAACCACGTAAGGCATCATATGGCTTTAAGGAAGGCTCCATGCGGATCTTCGCATCCTAGCCCCTTTCCATGCTAAGCCCCGTAGAGGAGGCGGTGGGGAAGGCTTAAGGTTACAGCACCTACGCCATATAGCATAAGCCATAAGGCGATCCTCTCACACACGATGAAACTGGTCAAGGCACATCGTACGTGAGTAAGGCCTCCTAATTCAAATCCCTTAAAATTGATTCCTTACATCTCGAAAGCGAAGGTTCAAGACGGGAAACTTAGAGGCTTTGAAGCAATTGAAGGGACTTGAGTTGTTCATTACTGTAAAGAACAATTCGATTAAGGTTCATCTGTCTGGACCTGCTCCAGTATCGAAGGGATTGATACCTCCCATCCTGTCTGGCATATTTAAGAAGGCTTCGCGTCGAGCAGCACTTCGGACATTGGGAACGAAGCCCTAAAAAGGCTTCCTGACAGCTCCAACACCAAGTAATCCTCCTCGAGTATGCAAGGAGGGGAATTCCAGATTTAGAGGCTTTTTCGGATATCCTAAGAAGGTTCTCGGCTTCCACAACCCCATCATCCAATTGAAGGATTGTAATATGACCTCCCTGGTAGAAACGGCTGAAGGATCCTTCAATCTCAAGCCTTTTATCTAACGAAACTTCGGCTTCGAAGGGGACTATGCCAAGGTTTGTGTAGCAGATGGCATTCCTATTGCCTTGCACCTTCGAAACGACTTGACCGAATTTCTCCTCATCCACCTTTGCAAGCCTCTCGGGAACTTCGCTATCGCATACGCTTGTTAATTGAAGCCTTTCCCCTGTTTCCTTTTTTCTCTCATCTACAAAATTCGCCATTCTTTCTGTGATCTTCTCCGCAAAAAGCCTGGCACTCCGATCTTCTGTAAGGCTTTTTCCAGTATGGGCGAGGGTAGCCTCGCAAAGGCCTAAGGCACTGACTGTAAGTCTGGTTAACTCAAAACGACAGTAGGGTTCTCCATTTCCTTGAAAAAGGAAGGGAAGGAGACCCTCCCTGATCCTATCATATAGGACCTTGTTCCTGACTTCGAGGGCTCCAAAGGCCAACCTGAGGGCATCCTCCAAGCCCTTATCGAAGGCACTATCATCTCCTCTAGCTTCGAAGGCAATCCTCGGAAGATTAATCGTTACATCACCGATTAGGGAGGCTCGAAGGTTCTCTTCCTCAGCCCCATGGCCATTGGAAATCAGTCGGAGGCCATCGGCCCAGTAGGATTCGATTGGCAATCTAAGGGATTCTTCCCTTAAGAGGGCAATGAAGGGCGCACCATCCCTTGCTGCAAGTTCGTGAAAAGCCAATAGAAGGTCCCGATTCTTGCGAAAGTCTTCAGGTCTAATTTTGAGGATCAGCTGAGGTACGAAGATAGGATGAGTTCTTGGCGCTTCCATGAGGATTCTCAGAATTATGGAAATAATTCTTATGGCTTCATCCACATAGTCTTCGTAAGCACCCTGCTCCTTGGAGGGCCCTAGGGCCTTCGCATCCTTTAAATTCCTTGGTACTCCAAGCTCTAAGGCGAGGCTGATGGTAGGCCTTTCTCCAACCTCCTTAGGCTTGGCAAGGCCCATGAAGAAAGCTTCTATGGCCTTCGTCAATTCTTCGTCGCTCAAACCCCTGGCGTAAGGGGCTAAGAAGAAATTGAAGGAATCTATGCATTGCTCCTTGGCAACCTCCCTTTCAGAGGCCTCAAAGGCTTTAATAAGCCCGTTCAAGAAGGTCTGAAGACTTCTCGGAGGCTTCGATAAAGCATATGGTAGGATGAAGTCCCTAGCTTGTAATCCATCTTTTAGGAGAAACCCAGGATCGTGCTGGAAATAGTCTGGCTTTAGGATCCAAGATCCCTCGCCTCCTATATGGATAAGGCCTGAAAGATGGGCGTCAGCGATGTCCCTGGGTAAAACATTGAGAAGTACATACTCCCTTAAGACCGCATCCCCAGCCATATGCCTAAGGGATTCCCCACTCAAGCCTAAACGACTTGCCTCGGCGATTTTCTGCGTTACGTCATAAACGGGTAGACCAAGGCGGGTGAGCCTATGGCGGTACTCCTCTAGGCCCTTCTCAATGAGGACTGCATTGACGATTTCACGGATGAGGGGAGCCGTCAGGTACTTTACTTGGAGGCTAAGGAGGCGTTCCTCGACTTCCCTAGCTATCTTGTCAGCTAGGTCTGCTGGGGTCTGAGCTTCCTTGATCAGGGAAGCAACGATCCTACTCCTATCGAAGTCTTCAATGGCGAGCCTAGATGTCCTAACGAGGAGCTTTCCCGCCCTCTTGAGGGCATATTCCTCAAGCTCCTGCTGGAAGCTTACAATACGCGCTCCCAGATCTGTGAGGGAGTATTTCTTTCCGTCCTTGGTGGGCTCGACAAGGTTTGCCCTTTGAACGCTCCTCAGATGATACGCGAATCGTCCAGCATGCTTGCTTGGATCCAAGTTCAGTTTTACCATGATTTCGCTATAGGATAAAGGCCCGTAGAAGCTGAGGGCTCTCAGGATCTCCATCCTTATAGGGGATGAAGAGGCGCCGAAAACCCTAGTACTGAACCTTCGCCTAATTACCCTCGACAAGTTCCTCGACCTAGAGGAATAAACATTCTTTAGAGATAAAAAATTAGGAGGGTACTGAATTCGATACAATGGAATAAACTGAATCGCGCTAAGTGAAGTGGAGGAAAGTGTAGATAAGGGATCTAGATGAGCGGTTCTTTGGCTCCGCCCAGGCACTCTTTCAGGTTGGCTATTGCCATTCCAGCCTCCTTCACATCGGATGCCTCTTATCTGAGGGATAAGACGATGAAAATGGGTTTAGTAGGAAGGGCGGCTACGATCTTCAGGGTAGATGAGATTCTCATCTATCCGGACCTTTTTGGCTTGAGGGATCAAAGGAAGGATGCGAAACTTATGGAAATCCTCCTACGCTATATGGAGATGCCCCAATATCTAAGGAAAAGGGCCTTCGGTTTTAGAAAGGAACTTCAATTTGCCGGAATGCTTCCTCCTTTAAGGGCTCCCCACCATCCTTTGGCATCGCGAATTGAAGACCTCTTTGATGGAGAGCTGAGGGATGGAATCGTCGTAAAATGTTCAAAGGCTTGTTGTCATGTCGATATCGGTGTCGAGAGGTTCCTGACGCTACCGATCTCATTGAAAGTCGGGACAAGGGTAACAGTGAGGATTAGAAAATCCAATGGGGAGGTTAATGCAGAATTGGCTTCAGAAGAGGCTTTGAAGTCTTATAGGGGGTATAGGGTAACTGTTTTAAAGAAACCCTTGGGTGAGGTTATCCGAAGTAGCGGTTCTGATCTCGTAATAGCGACTTCAAGGCATGGTGAGCCTGTCGCAAGGCTCTTTAGAGAATTGGCTACAAGGCTCAAGGATTCAAGAAAGGTTCTCATCCTTTTCGGTTCGCCTAAGGAGGGCCTGAGGGAAATAGCTTCAAGGGAGGGCTTGCGCCTTGAAGGAGCTACGGACTTTATCCTTAACACGATATCGAGGCAAGGAGCTGAAACGGTGAGGGCGGAAGAGGCGATTTATGCAACTTTAAGTATTATCAACTTTTTGGAAGAACTATCTTGTGAAAGTTTTCAGGGGGATCTTTAGGTGTGAGCGACGATAAAGTCCCTTAAATAGGGCTTTCTTTTTTGAAGAATAAGTAATAAAGCCTAGGGAAGGAATTGGATGGAGGACTATAAGGTTAAGGATTTAAGCCTAGCAGAGAATGGAGCCCTCTCCATCGAGTGGGCGAAAAGGCATATGCCCGTTCTTTCGATGGTTCGGAGACGTTTTGAAGCTGAGAAGCCCCTAGAAAGTCTTAGGATTTCCGCCTGCCTTCATGTAACGAAGGAGACAGCTGTCCTTATTGAGGCCCTCAAGGCTGCTGGGGCTGAAGTTTCCCTCTGTGCCTCGAATCCCTTGAGCACCCAAGATGACGTTGCCGCAGCCTTGGCCAAGGAAGGCATCCATGTCTACGCTTGGCGCAACCAGAGTACAAAGGAGTATTATGAATGCATAAGGAATACGCTCAACCTCAAGCCACACATAACCATTGACGATGGAGCTGACCTAGTCACAACGATCCATGTTGAGCAGAGGGATCTCATCCAAGGCATCATCGGAGGCACCGAGGAAACGACAACTGGGGTCACGCGCCTTAGGGCTATGGAACGGGAAGGGGCTTTAAGATATCCCATCATTGCCGTTAACGATGCAAGGAGTAAAAACCTCTTTGATAACCCAATAGGAACGGGGCAATCGACCCTTGACGGTATTATGAGAGCGACAAATGCCTTGATCGCTGGTAAGAATGTCATCGTCGTGGGCTTTGGCCAAGTAGGATCTGGTATCGCTGAGAGGGCGAGGGGTCTAGGCGCCAAAGTAACGATCGTTGAAGTAGATCCCTTCAGGGCTTTGAAGGCTGCCATGTTGGGCTTTAATGTAGCCTCCATGAATGAGGCTTCATCCTATGGAGACCTTTTCATAACGGCTACTGGAAACATCAATGCGATCCGTGGAGAGCACTTTCTGAAAATGAAGGATGGAGCCATCCTCGCCAACTCAGGACACTTTGATGTTGAAATCAGTAAAGGGGACCTAGAAGCCCTGAGCATCTCTAAGCGTCGGATAAGGGACTGCGTCGAGGAATACCTTCTGAAGAATGGAAGGAGGCTATATCTCCTCGCTGAGGGAAGGCTTGTAAATCTTGCCTGTGCTGAGGGCCATCCTTCAGAAGTGATGGATCTATCCTTCTCGATTCAAGCCTTGAGCATCGAGTACATATCTAAAAACGCCGGAAAGCTTCCTGTGAAGGTTCTTGAGGTTCCGAACCAAGTGGATGAGGATGTGGCAAGGTTGAAGCTGAGATCCATGGGATTAAGCCTAGAGGAGCTTACCGAGGAGCAAAGGGCCTACATGAAGGGATGGGTTTCAGGAACCTAGATTAGATTAGATTATTCCTTCTTCTTTTCGAGAGATCAGCGAAGTCTCCATAAACTTCGGATCATTCAGAAACTTAAGGCATTCTGGATGCCTTATAAAGGCTTCGTAGATATTCCTGGCTTCGGGAAGCTGGGGAATTTGGGCCTCATACGCCCTTACAAGGCGTAGCGGAGGAAGGCATTCATACCGAGCATTAGGAATGAATCTTCCTCCTGCAAGTTCGAAGTAGGCTCCCCCTCCCATGCGCTTGTAGGGTTCATAAAGGGATTTGGAGGTGCTTGAAACCCAGTTCGCAAGGATGAGTGCCGCTCCTGAGGGGTTTATGGTGATATGCCCATAGTTAGGTGGAATAAGAATTCTTTCACCCTCCGATGCCCTAAGAAGTATCACATCCTTTATTTTAGCAAGATCAGAGGGACTTTGATCGCCCACCCATCTTTGTAGGAGAAAATCCGCCCTGCCTTGAAGCACTTCATAGAGTTCTGGATATGTAATTCCCTTCCCTACTTCCGAATGGCAGTGACCTAGGGTTTTCACATACTCCTCACCAAGCATGAAGGGCGGTATGATGGTCACATCGAATCTGAGACCATAGCTCTTGCAAAGCCCCCTATCCCCATCCCTTACGACACCCCTGTACATGTAATAAAGAGGCATTTCCTTATTCGCTCTCATATAAAATTCCTTGTCATAGATGACGTCAAAAAGGTCATTAAGTCTCCTTATCTCAGGAATGAGTTCTAAACCATTTATGTAAAGACTATGATTTGATGGATCGTAATAAAGCTCCAAAGGCTCGGTTCTCAGCCTAATGCGTGAAGGTTTCAAGAAATCCACTAAAATGGAATTTATGAAGACTTACATAAAAGTTCTAATCTAATCAAATGGTTCGTCAGAAGGAGATTTTTGTGTAGTTAAAAGATATGATATCACCATCATGGAGGACATAGGCATCTACTGACTTCCAGACGATCTCGAAGGTTCCATTCTGATATAAATACCAAAGCCAGTACTGTCCAGTCGCCTCGGAGTTTCTTACTCCATTTATAGATTCGATCCATATACCGTAAGTCCCATACTTGAATTCCACGGAGGCAACGGAGAGAAGAGCCAGGAAAACTGTCGGCTTCTGGCTCCAAAGGGCAACATTCTCGTGGCATTGGACGGTCCCATTCCCATAGTCCAGTAGGACTGATACAAGGAGGATATTATTCCTAAGCCTAGCATACTCAGCTTCGATCCCTTCTTTTGCTCCTATCGCTTCTTGAAGTCTCTTGCTAAGCTCTTCGATTTCCCTACGAGACGATGTTGCTTCGTTATAGTAAAGGGCGGCCTCCATACTGGCAAAAACAGCCCATACAAGAAGGATGATGATAAGGAGCGTAGGGCCCCAGGACTTATGGGTATTCTTTACATCTCTTTCCTTCATCATCCAGCAACTCCTATATGCCTATGTCTTATTGCTTTAATAATAGGGGGACCACAGGTTGCCATTAGGATGGCTGTTGTGGCCTCATGGACAGGTCCCATAGGATATGGGATAGGGATGAAAAGCCCTATGAATCCGCCGATGATGGCTGCCTCGAATCCCTTTACGAGGGGAAGAAGGGTTGCTATGCTTGTGATGACATCGTAGAGAAGGGTGAGAAGAAAGCCTCCGACAGCTAACTCGAGTCTTCCGACATCTTGTCTTCGGAACCATACGATCCCAGAAAGAGCTCCGATGAATCCCATGGAGAAAGATGTTGCAATGCTCCAATAGCCAGCACCGAAGTATAGAAGATCTGTGATGAGCATCGTAAGGAGACCCACGATAAAGCCTAAAGGAGCCCCAAAAAGAACTCCACTCATGGCTGTTAAGAAAGTCGTTGGCTTTATGTTGAAGAGGGGGGCCAGAAGAAGCCTCGATGCTACATTGGCGGCTGTAAAACACGCGATAAGCGCCAATCGCAGACTGGTAGAGTATCTTATGCCCCCAATCGCTTGCGAATTCATTTTCCTTTTCCATAGTAGGAAAATTTACCAAGCATATAAATCTTACTGTAGGCGCCCGGGGGTGCTGTAACCTTAAGCCTTCCGCCAGCCTCCTTTACGAGGCTTAGCATGGAAAGGGGTTCGGGTGCGAAGGATCCGCATGGAGCCTTTCCTAAAGCTATATGATGCCTTACGTTATAGTAGCCCTTCCAGGCTTCAAGGCATGCGGATAAATGGCTGAAGGGCTTATGGCATTTGCAAGGAAAGTGCAATAAAGGAAAGGTCGAAGATAATAAAAGTCCTTAAGCCTACGCTTTACTTCCTTGCTGAGCCTTTCAGGAGGCTTTAG